>JBBQMI010000214.1:0-4543 GCA_038328825.1 Acidimicrobiia bacterium
ACGCCCGTCTCGCCGCTGGTCGTCGCGTTGGCCCCGGCAACCAGCTCCGGCCCGGTGAGCTCGCCGTACACCGCGACCGCGACGGTCACCAAGGACGCCGTCGCCCAGGCCGGCGTTCCCGTGACCTTCGCCGTCGTCTCCGGACCGAGTGCCGGGAACACCGGCGCGGGCACCACCGACGCCACCGGTGTGGCCACGTACTCGTATTCGAGCGACGCGTTCGGCGTCGACACCATCCAGGCGTCGGTCGTCGACGGCGCGGTCACGCGCACGTCGAACAGCGTCACGCGGGAGTGGGGCGAGCTCCCGCCTCCGACCACCGACCTCACGATCACCTCCACGGGTCAACCCGAATCGGTGACGGCGGGGGCGAACGCGCTGCGCGTCATCACCGTCACCAACACCGGTGAGGGCACTGCATCGGGTGTATCGGTCGCGTTCACCCTTCCGCCCGGTACGTCGCTCGTCAGCTCCGACCCGAGCCAGGGCACATGCGGCGCGGCGGTCGCGGGCACGGTCACCTGCAGCCTGGGTGATCTGGCCGGTGGCGCGAGCGCCACCATCCGGTTCGTGATCACCACTCCCACGACGATCCCGGACGGCGGCACCATCACCACGTCGGCGACCGCGACCGTCGGCGAGGGTTCGCCCACGGAACCGGCCGAGTCGACCACGTCGCTCGTACCGCCCACCCCGGGTTCGGCGAGCGGTTTCGTCCCGCCGGGTGGCACGTTGAGCACCGGCACCGACGCGACCGCCGCCGACAACACCGTGGCGTCGTTCACGCTCCCGAACACCGGCCCGGGCGCGGCGATCACGATCACCTCGGTGCCGTGTGCGCCGGGCGTCTGCCTCGGCAAGACGATGACGTTCTCGCCGTTCACCGGCTACGACGACCCCGCCCGCCCGGCGAAGTTCTCGATCACGTGGGACAAGACGGTCCGCGGCTCGGGTCTGTTCTCCCAGGTGTACGTGCTCAAGGAGAACGCCTCCGAGTACCGCGTCGTGCCGCCGTGCCAGTCGCCGCCGCAGCGGGTGCGGGTCTGGAGCCACGGGAGCTGGCACTGGGAGATCCGTCGGGTCGTGCAGAGCATCTTCGCCTGGTTCTTCGGTGGCCGCACCGGCTACGCGAGCCCGTCACCGTGCGTCGACGCGAAGACCATCCTGCGCAACGGCGACCTCCGGTTCGACACCCTGTTCCTCTCGGGTGACCCGAGCTTGAGGCGCCGGTAGCAGCACCGAACCGTTGATCTTCAGCGCGCTCGGCGTGTGAGCGGTACCTCCGGGGCCCGCCGCACGCCGAGCCGTTCGAAGATCGTGGTGCGTTCGGCCGCGGCGTCGCCGTCGCCGGTGAGCCGGGCCAGCGCGTCGAGCGTCAGCGCGACCTCGTACTCGGCTTCCTGCTCCCGACCCGACGCCAGGCTCGCCCGAAACGCCGCGATCGCGTCGTCTCGCTCACCCTGCTGCGCGAGCGCGTACCCGCGCACCCGCAGGAGCAGTGGTTCCTCGGCCCCGTCGTCGCGCGTCTGCGTCTCGTCGGCGAGGGCGAGCGCACCTTCGGGGTCACCGGCGAGCACGAGCGCGTCGGCGAGCAGGGCATCGGTGTGCACCGCGTCGGCCGGGAGCTCGGCCGCGATGAACTCCCGCCGGGCCTCCTCGAAGCACGCACGGGAGGCGTGGAGGTCGCCCCGGCGCGCGGCCACGCGTCCGAGCACGCTCTGCGCGAAGCCGATGTTGTAGCCGTAGCGTGCGGCCCGGAACACCCGGAGCGCGTCGAGCATCTTCTCCTCGGCGGCATCGAGGTGGCCCTGGTCGGCCAGGACCTCGGCGATGTTCGCGCTCGCGGTCGCGCCGTTGCTCACGTCGCCGGTGCGGAGCTCGAGCGCCCGCGCCCGTTCGTAGTAGCCGACCGCCTCTTCCCACTGACCCCGCCAGTACGCGAACGCACCGAGGTTGTTCAGGACGCCCGCCTGACCGCTCAGGTCGTCGAGCTCCTCGTAGATCGCGAGCGCCCGCGCCGAGTGGATCGCGCGGTCGCGTTGTCCGAGCCGGACGTATGCCCAGTCGAGGGTGAGGCAGGCGTGGGCCTCGGCTTCGGGATCGCCGGCCGCGACGGCCTCGTCGATCGCCCGTTCGCACCACGTGATGGCTTCGGCGGCGCGGCCCTGCGCCTGGCGGATCATTCCGAACCACGACGTGAGCTGCGCCCGCCGCTGCGCGGCGAGCGTGCCGGTGATGCCCTCGAGCACGTTGAGTCCCTTGCGGATCCAGCGGATCGACTCGGAGTAGCGGCCGGTGCGCTCGGGGATCCACGCCTCCTTGAGGAAGAGGCCGGCCTCGTGGACGGGATCGTCGTGCACGAGCCGACGCGCGGCGCGGTACGCGGCGACCGCGCCGTCGAACACACCGCTGCGTTCCCGCACGTCGCCGAGCAGCTCCCAGACGTCGGCGGTGGTCCCGGCCGGGAGCTCCGGAAGGCGACGGGCCGCGGCGAGGGCCCGTTCGAACAACGCGGCTGCGTCGACGTTCGCGTACTTGTCGCAGGCGCGGCGTCCGGCGAGGCACGCGTACTTCCAGGCATCGGGATAGGCCTGCGCGGCGAAGAAGTGGAACGACAACAGCTCGGCTTCGGTCTCGACGCGGTCGTCGAGGGTCCGCTCGAGCATGCGGGCCGCGCGCCCGTGCAGCTCGCGCCGCCGCCGGTACGACAGCTCCTCGTACGCGGTGTCGCGGATGAGCGCGTGTCGGAACCGCGCCCGGGCTGCTCCCTCGAGCTCCACGAAGTCGGCGAGCTCGGCCCAGGTCGACTGATCGGGGACTGCGAGCTCACCCGACAGCAGGCCCTCGAGGTCGCGCAGCGAGAAGCTCCGGCCGAGCACCGCGGCGTAGCGCAGGAGGCGTCGGCGCGCCGGCGTGAGGCGGTCGATCTGCGCGGTGACGAGCGCGTCGATCGAGTCCGGGAGCGCGCCGTCGTCGGCGACGCCGTCGACCGTGGCGTCGCGCACGACGCGCAGCAGTTCGGTGAGGAAGAGCGGGTTGCCCTCGGCCCGGGCGGTGAGGGCGTCGACCTGGTGGGGGAGCAGAGGCGCGTCTTCCGTCGCTCTGACCAGCGCGTCGACGCTCGCGTCGGACGTGAGTGGCTCGAGGTCGAGCGTGAGCGCCTCGCCGATCGGCGGTGCATCCGCGAGGCGCGTGCACGCGATCACCCACGGCACCCCTTCCGTCTTGGCCACGAGCAGCTCGACCAGCTCGCGCGACGCTTCGTCGATCCACTGGGTGTCTTCGAACACGAGCACGGTCGGTTGCCGGAGCTGCGCGTCGAGGAACGCCGCGGTCGCCTCGGCGGTGCGCTCTCGACGGAACCGCGGGGCGAGGGTGGCCGTCTCCTCGGTGTCGGGGAACTCGAGGTCGAGGGGCACACCGAGCAGCGGGATCCACGGTTCGAGGTGCGGTGCGTCGGCCTGTACCGCGGCGGTGAGTCGGGTCGCGATGGTCTCGGGTGGGGTGTCCTCGGCGACGTCGAGCACCCGGTGCAACAACCACCAGAGCGCGGCGTAGGGAGTGCTCGACTCGTACGGCTCGCAGGTGACCACGAGCGATCGGAAGTCGGACGCGCGCGCTTCGAGCTCCGCGACGAGTCGCGACTTGCCGATCCCCTGGGGTCCGACGATCTCGACGACGGTCCCGGCCCCGGCGCGCGCCGCGGTGAGCATCACGTCGAGGGTCTGCATCTCGGCGTCGCGCCCGACGAACGGCAGGCGGTTGCCTCCACCCGCAACCGCACCCGCCCGCGCCCGCCGCGCCCCGACCACGGTGAAGGCGTGCACCGGCTCGCGCTTGCCCTTCAGGCGCATCGGGGGCAGCGGCTCGGCTGCGAACGTCGGTGAGCGGTCGAGCACGTCGGCGGTGGTAACGATCTGTCCCGGCTTCGCCGCGCCCATGAGTCGGGCGGCGAGGTTCACGGTGTCGCCCATCACCGTGTAGGTCTGCCGGTAGGGCGGCCCGACGTCGCCGGCGAAGACCGCACCGCGGTGCACGCCGATCCGCACGGGGAGCTCGGTGCCCGCGTCGACGATCCGCCGCGCCGCCGCGAGCATCCGCTCCTCGGCCTGCCCCAGCGCACGCGGCGCACCCGACGCGAGCATCAACTTGCCGCCGTCGCCGTCGACGTCGGTGGCGAGGAGGGCCACGCCGTGCTGCTCGCACGCATCCTCGACGGTGGTCACGAGCTCCTCGAGCGCGCCGGCGGTGTTCTCGGGGCCTTCGCGGGCGAGGAATCCGTCGAGCCCGTCGAAGTGGACGAACGCCACCGTGACGGTGCGGTGCTCGGGTTCCTGACCGCCGCCCAACGCGTGGGCGCGCACTTCGGTCGGCACGAAGGGACGGAGGTCGATCGCGTCGAGCTCCGGGATCAGGGGCAGACCGACCGGAGGTGCTCCCGTCGGTGCGCGCGACAACAGCACGCCCGGCCCGAACTCCGCGCCGTGCACGCGGTCTGGGAGCGCGGCGGCAGTCGCGGGGCTGATCACGATCCGGCCCGCGG
>JBBQMI010000215.1:0-4540 GCA_038328825.1 Acidimicrobiia bacterium
CTCTCCACCGCGGCCGATCACTCCGCCCTGTGGATCGCACTCGGGGCGCTCGAGGGGCTCCGACGCCAGAACCCGGGCTTCGCGGTCCGGCTCGGTGCGGCGATGGGGATCGAGTCCGGCTTGACCAACGGACTGATCAAGAGCGCGTTCCGCCGCGTCCGGCCGCCGAGCCATCCCTTCCACCCACCCGAGGGGCCGCTCCCCTACGGCATGCGCCGACCGATCACCAGCTCGTTCCCGTCGGGGCACGCGACCGCCGCGTTCACTGCAGCCACGCTGCTCGCCTCGAGCTCCCGCAACCGACCGGCGTGGTTCGCGCTCGCCGGTCTCGTCGCCGGCAGCCGGGTGTACGTGCGGATGCACCATGCGTCCGACGTCGTCGCCGGCGCCGCGCTCGGGCTGGTGCTCGGTCAGGTCCTCCGGCGGGCGCTCCGCTTCGACTGATCACCTACCCCACCGAATGATGCGCTCGGAATGGTCGAGCCGATCTGGGTGTTGCCCCCCGAACGGTCGCCCCGCCCGCACCTCCCGATACCAGGAGTGCCCATGCCCCGTCAGATCGCGGTCACGTTCGACTACCGCTGCCCGTTCGCCCGCAATGCTCACGAGGCCGTCGTCTACGCGCTCCGCGGCGGCGCCGACCTCGACATCCGGTTCGTGCCCTTCTCGCTCGACCAGGCGCACGTCCCCGAGGGAGAGGCACCGATGTGGGAGCGACCGAACGGAGAATGGGGCACCGGGACGACCGCGTTGCTCTACGGGATCGCGGTGCGCGACTCGTTCCCCGACCAGTTCCTCGACGCTCACCTCGCGCTCTTCGCGGCGCGACACGACCACGGTAAGCAGCTCGGACACGAAGACGTCGTCCGCGAGGCGATCGCGTCGGTCGGTCTCGACGTCGACGCCGTCGCCGAGGTCGCGCTGAGCGGCGGGCCGCTCAAGACGCTCGCGGCGGAGCACGAGGAGATGGTGCAGGACCACGCGGTGTTCGGTGTCCCGACTTTCGTCGAGGGCGACGAAGCGGTCTTCATCCGGTTCATGGAACGCGGCCGGGTCGACGACCTCGAACGCTCGCTCGATCTGCTCGACTGGAACCGGCTGAACGAGTTCAAGCGCACCAAGCTCCCCCGCTGACCCCCTTCCTCACCTAGCCTCGCGGTGTGGGCACATCCAACGAAGCGTCGCGGATGTCGCAGGCCGAGGCGGTCATGTGGACGGTCGAGAAGGATCCGGCCCTCCGCTCCGACTTCACCAACATCACGCTGCTCGACCGCGCGCCCGACGAGAGCCGGGTGCGGGCGAAGGTCCGGCGGGCACTCGGCGACATCCCGCGCCTGGGACAACGGGTCGTGAGCGCGCCGCTCCGCCTGGCGCCCCCGCAGTGGCAGGCCGACCCGACCCTCGATCTCGAGTACCACCTGCGGCGGGTCTCCGCGCCGCCCCCCGGTGGGATGCGGGAGTTGCTCGACCTCGCCGCGCTGCTCTCGGCGGCACCGCTCGACCGCTCGCGACCGCTCTGGGAGTTCACGCTCGTTGAGGGCCTCGAGGGCGGGCGCGCCGCGCTGCTCCAACGGGTGCACCACACGATCACCGACGGCGTCGGCGGCCTGAAGCTGTCGCTCAGCCTCGTCGACTTCGAGGCGGAGCCGACCGATCCGATCCTGGCCGACGTCGGAATCCCCGACGATCCGCCGCCCACCGACGAGCGCCCGTCGACCCTCGACCGGGTCACCGATGCGATCGGCTTCGCGATGGCCCGCGACCGCGAGCTCATCGGTCAGGGCCTCGGTGCCGTCGCCGGACTCGTCGTCCACCCCACTTCGGTGCCGGGCCGCGCCGGCGACACGGTGCGACTCGTCGGATCCCTGCGCCGCCAGGTGCTCGTCACCCCGGCGGCGCGGTCCCCGCTGTTCGCGTCCCGGTCGCTCGGCCGCCGGTTCGAGGTCTTCTCCGTGGCGCTCGACGACGTGCACCGCGCGGCCAAGGCACTCGGGGGAAGCCTGAACGACGGCTACGTCGCCGGCGTCGCCGGCGCGCTGGGTCTGTACCACGAGCGCCTCGGACTCCCGATCGGTGAGCTGCGCATGGCGATGCCGGTGAGCACGCGTGAGCACGCCGACGCGGCCGCGAACCGCTTCGCCCCGTCGCGGGTGATGGTGCCGGTCGGTCCCGACGACCCGGCAGCCCGATTCGCCGTGCTACACGACCGACTCGCGAGCGTGCGCGACGAGCCTGCGCTCGCCGCGGCCGACTCCCTCGCCGAGGTCCTCGCGTTCCTGCCCACGGCGGTGCTCGTCACCGCGACGCGCAGCCAGGCCCGCACGATCGACTTCGCGACGTCGAACCTGCGCGGCAGCCCCGTTGATCTGTTCATCGGCGGTGCGCGCATCCTCGCGAACTACCCGATGGGACCGCGCGCCGGCTGCGCGGTGAACGTCACGATGCTGTCGTACTGCGGCGACCTGCACATGGGTCTGAACATCGACCCCGCCGCGGTCACCGAACCCGACGTGCTGCTCCGCTGCTTCGCGGAGTCGTTCGAGGGCCTGACCGCCGCCGGGAACTCGGTGTGACCCGTCGGGTGATCGGCGTGGTGCTCTGCCTGATCGGTGCCGTGTGGACCCTGCAGGGTGTCGACTTGCTCGGTGGCTCGTTCATGAGTGGGCAGGCGATCTGGGCGGTGATCGGCGCGGTCTGCATCCTCTTCGGCATCGTCCTGCTGCGTCCGACCCGTCACCGAGACGACGACTGACCGCGACTCCTGCCGGTTCGGTTACTGCGCGCGGCGTCGGAAGATCGGATCGGGTTCGGCGACGACGTCGGACCACTCGTCGAACCCGGGGTCGAGCCAGGTGCGATGGGTGCACGGTGAGGCGACGTCGACGACGTAGAGGTGCAGCGTCGGCGCTTCGTCGGCGAGATCGATGAGCTCACCCGTGCGCGGGTGGGGCGGCGCATCGGCGAGCAGATCCACGAGCGCGACTGCCGCGACGACACGGCTCCGACACGACGTGCACGCCGAGACCGTCGCCCGCTCGAGGTCGCCCGTGAACGCCGACAGGGAGGCGGCCTCGGAGGCGTCGAACGCCACCTGTTCGCCGTCGTCGTCGAGGATCAGGAGGTCGGGGTCGGTCACTCCCCCGACCGTAGCCCCGGCCGGGAGGGGTCCCGGCCGTCCCTGCCGCGTCCCGACGCTCGGTCCCGCAGAGGACCACTCGGCGTCTGGACGCGGCTTAGCCTCTCACCATGCGAGCACTCGAGATCTCCCCGGGAGCCGGCGGCGGCACCCTCTCCGTCGTCGAGGTCCCCCACCCCGAACCGGGTCCCGACGACGTCCTGGTTCGGGTCCACGGGGCCGGCGTCAACCGGGCCGACCTCCTCCAGGTGGCCGGCCTGTACCCGGCGCCACCGGGGGTCCCACCCGACATCCCCGGCCTCGAGTTCGCGGGGATCGTCGAGTCGGTCGGTGCCGCGGTCGCGGCACCGGTTCCCGGCGACCGCGTGTACGGGATCGTCGGCGGTGGTGCGCAGGCCGAGTACCTCACGGTGCGGGCCGATCAGTGCGCGATCGTCCCCGACGGGCTCGATCTGGTCGAGGCGGGAGGCGTGCCCGAGGCGTTCATCACCGCGCACGACGCGCTCCGGACGTGCGCCGGCCTCGAACGCGGGGAGCGGGTCCTCGTGCACGCCGCCGGATCGGGGGTCGGGACCGCCGTCGTGCAGCTCGCGCGCGCGTTCGACTGCGAGATCACCGGTACGGCGCGGACCGCCAGCAAGCTCGACCAGGCGCGCGAGCTCGGCCTCGACCACCGGATCGTCGCGCCGTCGGGCTCCGGGGCGTTCGAACCCGACGCGCTTGCGGCGGTGATCGCGGAGACGTCCGGCCCGATCGACGTCGTCATCGATCTCGTCGGCGGCGACTACCTCATCACCGACGTCGGTGCTGCGGCGCCCCGCGCCCGGATCGTGCTCGTCGGGATGCTGGCCGGCGCGACCGCGACCCTGCCCATCCACGCGGTGATGAGCAAGCGACTCACGATCGTCGGCACCGTGCTGCGGGCGCGCTCGCTCGCCGAGAAGGCCGCGGCCACCGAGGCGTTCGCGATGGAGACGGCGCAGTGGTGGGACGACAACACCCTTCGGCCCATCGTCGACCGGATCGTCCGGCTCGACGACGCGCAGTCGGCCTACGATCTCGTCGCGTCCGACACGACCTTCGGCAAGGTCATCATCGACACCCGCTGACCTCTGTTGTGTTCGCCGGTCAGAGGCCGAGCTTGCGCTCGATGGTCGTGACGCGGGCGTCGAGCGCGCTGACCTTGCCGTTGACGTCGGCCTCCGACGTGCGCAGAGCGGCCTCGAGGGCCTGGATGTCGGCGCGCAGATCGCGCTCGAGCGTCGTGAGGTCCGTCTTCGACGCGGCCGACGCCGTCTTGAGGTCTGCGGTCATGCGCGCTTCCAACGTGGTGAGCGCGGCCGTCGTCCGTTGCTCGAGTCCGGTCACGTCGGACTTGTTCTGGTTCTCGAAGCGCAGGAGGTC
>JBBQMI010000216.1:0-4491 GCA_038328825.1 Acidimicrobiia bacterium
GACGGCCCCCGACCGCGGCGGTCTACTCGAGGAGGTCGGTCGGTCGGGGGGCGAAGGGTCCGAAGGTGAAGCCCGCGAGGAAGGGCTCGGGGTCGCAGCTCCAGTCGAACGCCCGGATCTGGTCGGCGCTGCGACGCCCGGTGGCCGCGCGCAGGAACTCGAACGGCTCGACTGTGAGCGTCTCGGCGGGCTCGACGCCCGCGGGCGCCCAGACGCGGGATCCGGCGACGAGCCGGAGCGGAGGCAAGCCGTTCTGGGTCGCCACGGCCTGGAAGCCGGGGACGATGAACTCCAGCGCGATCCCGCAGGCGGCGCACTCGCGCGCGCCGGGCACACCGAGCGCGCCTCGGAGATCTTGCTCGTGGGTGAAGAAGTCGAAGACCAGCTGCTTGCCTGCGGGTCCGAAGTCCTTGGCGGCGGCCTCCACCTGTGGGGCGGTCTCGTTCCACTCCGCGACGATCTGGCTCAGCTCCCGGTCGTACCGCGCCGAGACCTGGGTCGCCGTCCACGGATCGGTACCCGCTCCGTCGAGCCGGCCCGCGAGCACGTCGGCGCACACCCCGCTCATGTGGGCGACCAGGTCCTGGACCCGCCAATCGGGGCACGCCGGCACGGTCATCGCCGCCCGCTCGTGCGGCAGGTCGGCAACGAGCGCCACCACCCGACCGCGTCCCTCGGCGTACACCGCCCCCACGTCGACGTCGACCATGCGGGCACCGTACGTCGAACCGGTACCCTCGTGGCCCGCATGACTTCCTCCGCATCCGAGATGCCCCGGCCTGCGGTCGGCGTCCCGCCCCGGCTCGCCGAGATCGAGGCCGAGCTGCTCGCGTCGGGCGGCGCGTTCGAGACCGAGACCGTCGCGGTGCTCGGTGAGCAGATGCGTGCCTTCAGGAACCGGGTCCACGACCTCCGCGGGATCGTGGTCAACTCCGCCGGCTTCGGCGACGCCGACTACGTCGTGTTCAGCGACGGAATCGACGAACGGCGCATCACCTTCGCCGAGAACGCCCGGCTCGTCGCGTCGACGGCGGCCATCCTGCGCGACGAGTACGGAGTGGGTCCCGGAGACCGTGTCGCGATCCTCGGCGCCAACTCACCTGAGTGGATCGTCGCGTTCTGGGCAGCGATCAGCCTCGGCGCGATCGGTGTAGGCCTCAACGGCTGGTGGACCGGGCCCGAGATCCGGTACGGGCTCGATGACTCCGACCCGACGGTGCTCGTCGCCGACCGCCGACGCCTCGCCCGCCTCGACGGCGTCGATCCCGGCGTACCCACGATCGTGATCGAAGACGACTTCGAGGCGATCTGGCGGGGCCGACCCGAGGCTGCGCTGCCCGACCAACCGATCGGCGAGGACGACGCCGCCATCCTGCTCTACACGAGCGGCACGACCGGCAGGCCGAAGGGCGCGATCAACAGCCACCGCAACGTCGGCGCGCTCCTCGGGCTCAGCTTCTTCCAGGGCCTGCGGATGATGATGCTCAACCCGCCGGCCGAAGGCGCGCCGCCCGCGTGCCAGCTCGTCACGAGTCCGCTCTTCCACGTGTCGGGGCTGCACACCGCGGCGATCGCGCTCGCGGTGAGCGGCACCAAGTCGGTCTGGACCGTCGGCCGGTTCGACCCCGAGGTCGTGTGTGAGCTCGTCGAACGCGAACGCATCACCGGCTGGGGCTTCACCACCGCGCTCCTGCACCGGTTCGTGAACCATCCCGGCCTCGCCGACCACGACCTCACGAGTCTCCGCACGCTCGGCGGTGGTGGATCGCCGCTCTCGCGGGATCTGCAGCGCGAGACGCGCGAGGCGCTGCCGTGGGTCGCGACGTCGTTGGGTCTCGGCTACGGCCAGACCGAGTGCGCCGCGCTCGCGACGCTCAACTCCGGCGACGAGCTGAACGCCTTCCCCGACTCCGCGGGCCGGCCACTGCCCACGGTCGAGCTCGAGATCCGCGACCCGGGCGGCGTGGCCCTGGCCGAGGGCCAAGAGGGCGAGATCTGCATCCGTGGCCCGATGGTGATGCCCGGCTACTGGCGCCGACCCGAGGCGACCGCGGAGGTGCTCGCTCCCGGTCACTGGCTCCGCACCGGCGACATCGGACGTATGGACGGCGGTCGGCTCTACCTCGCATCGCGCAAGCGCGACCTCATCCTGCGCGGCGGTGAGAACGTCTACCCGGTCGAGATCGAACAGCGGCTCGAGGCGCATCCGCACGTGGAGGAGGTTGCCGTCATCGGTGTCGACCATCCCGAGCTCGGCCAGGAGGTCAAAGCTGTGCTCGTCGCGGTCGAAGGTGTTGACGCGCTCGACACCGCGGAGCTCGCGCGGTGGTGCGCGGAGAAGCTTGCGTACTACAAGGTCCCCGCCCACTGGGAGGTGCGCGTCGAACGGCTGCCGCGCAACGCGTCGGGCAAAGTCGTGAAGCGCGCGTTGGAGGATCCGGAAGCCTCAGGGTTCATCGAGGAGTAGGAGACACCGTGCCGCTCGACATCGTCTCGCTCGTCGCGCCCGGTCACACCGCACTCGTGCTGCAGGAGGTGCAGAACGGTGTGGTGGGGGAACCGTCGGCGCTGCCGCAGCTCGCGGAGTCGGCCGCGGCCGTCGACCCCGTCCCGCACTGCGCCGCGTTGGCGCGCGCGGCGAGGGCCGTCGGCATCCCGGTGATCCACTGCACGGCCGAGACCCGTGACGACGGTCTCGGCGGCAACCAGAACGCGCGGTTGTTCATGGGCGTGAAGAAGTCGCCGGTGCCGCTCTCGCCCGGGAGCGCCGCGGTGCAGGTACCCGACGAGATCGGTGTCGAAGCGTCGGACCTCGTGCTCGCCCGCTACCACGGCCTGGGTCCGATGACCGGCACCCAGCTCGACTCGGTGCTCCGCAACACCGGCGTGAGCACCATCGTCGGCGTCGGCGTGTCGGTGAACATCGGCATGACGAACTTCGCCTTCGATGCCGTGAACCGCGGCTACCAGTTCGTGATGCCCCGCGACGCCGTGGCCGGCGTGCCCCGGGAGTACGCCGAAGCCGTCATCGCCAACACCCTCAGCCTCGTCGCCACCCTCACCACCACCCGAGCGGTCCTGGAGGCTTGGCGCCCCTGACCGCTTCGGCGTCGGAAACCCCTCAGAGTCGAGGGCTTTGCGACGCCAAAGCGATGGGGTCAGGGCGTGACGGTCGACGTGTCGCGGCCGGATCGGATGAGGGAGCCGGGGAGGGCGCCGGTGGATTCGCCGGCGGTGACCGTCTCGACGCCGTTCACGAAGACGTGTTCGATGCCGATGGAGCCGGCGGTGAGACGGGCGGTGCCGCCGGGGAGGTCGGCGACGAGGGTGGCCGGCTCGGAGCCGACGGTCTCGGGGTCGAGCACGACGAGGTCGGCGTGCGCGCCCTCGGCGATCCGACCTCGGTCGCGGAGACCGAACAGCTGCGCGGGCGTGTCGGTGATCATCTGCACCGCGCGCTCGACCGACACGAGCTTGCGGCCGCGGAGCATGTCGCCGAGGAAGCGGGTCGTGTACGGCGCGCCGCACATGCGGTCGAGGTGCGCACCGGCGTCGGAGCCGCCGAGCATGGCGCGGGGGTCGTCCCACACCTCCTTGCGCAGCTCCCACGACGCGGCGTCACCGTCGGGGGCGATGGGCCACAGGATCGTGCGCAGATCGTCTTCGAGGACGATGTCGACCAGCGTGTCGAACGAAGACGTCCCTCGTTCCGCGGCGAGGTCCTTGACGATCTTGCCCTTGAGGCCGTTGTTGGCATCGGAGTAGGTGTCGCCGAGGACGTAGTTGCCCCAGTCGGCGAGGCGACGGAACACGCCCGCCTCTTCGCTGTGGGCGCGGTCGTTCATCCAGGCGCGGGTGTCGGGGTCGCGCAGCTTTTCCATCCGCTCGGCGACGGGAAGCGTCATCACGTCTTTCCAGCCGGGCAGCATGAACAGCGCGCAGTAGGTGAGGAAGCTCATGTTCATCGGGACGAGCACGGGCATGGTCAGCGCGACGATGCGTCCACCTGCGGCTTCGGCCTGCGTCGACGCGTCGAGCTGACGGGTGACGCGCTCGGGGACGCGCGAATCGACGGTGAGCACGTTCCAGTTGAGTGGCCGTCCACCTGCGACCGACATCCGCACGAACAGCTCGATCTCGTCGTCGGCGAACTGGTCGAGGCAGCCGTCGACGATGCCCTCGAGCGTCGTGCCCTCGTGGTCCTTCACCGCGGCGCAGAGCGCGAGCACTTCGTCGTGCGTCGCCCAGCGTGAGGGCACCGGTTTCCCGTCGCCGTCGGAGTGCGTGTACGAGAGCGTGGTCGAGAACCCGAGCCCGCCGGCCTCGATCGAGTCGTGGAGCAGCGCCACCATCGTGTCGAGCTGTTCCGGCGTGGCCGCGTTGCCCACCGACTCCTCGCCCATCACGTATCGGCGCAGCGCGCAGTGGCCGACGAGGAACCCGGCGTTCACGCCGATGTTGCCTTCGAGGCGGTCGAGGTAGTCGCCGAAC
>JBBQMI010000217.1:0-4489 GCA_038328825.1 Acidimicrobiia bacterium
GCAGCACGAGGTAGCAGTCGAACGGCCCGGGCACCGCGCCGGCCGCGTTCTGCAGGAAACCGATCCGGTCGGCGAGCGCGTCGTCGCGCAGCGCGACGAAGCCACCGACGACGTCGGAGTGACCGCCGAGGTACTTGGTGCTCGAGTGCACGACGATGTCGGCCCCGAGGGCGAGGGGTTGCTGCAGGTATGGAGTCGCGAACGTGTTGTCGACGACCACGATGGCGCCGCGCTCGTGCGCGAACGCGGCGACCGCCTCGATGTCGACCACGGTGAGCATCGGGTTCGTGGGCGTCTCGATCCAGATCATCTTCGTCTCGTCTCGCCACGCCGCGGCGAGCGAACCAGCGTCGGTGAGGTCGGCGGCCGACCACGTCAGGCCCGTGGGGCCGTGCACCTGCGCCGCGAGGCGGAACGTGCCGCCGTAGGCGTCGTCGGGGATCACCAGGTGACCTCCGGGGGCGACGAGTCGCATCACCGCGTCTTCGGCCGCGAGCCCACTCGCGAACGCGAACCCGTGGGCGGCGCCTTCGAGCGCGGCGATGCACGACTCGAGCGCGGCGCGAGTCGGATTGCCGGAGCGTCCGTACTCGAACCCCCGGTGTTCGCCGACGGCGCTCTGGAGGAACGTGGTCGAGAGGCTGATCGGCGTGACCACCGCGCCCGTGACCGGATCAGGGTCCTGCCCCGCGTGGATCGCCAGCGTCTCGAAGCCGTCTTCATGGTTCACTCCGTTGCACCGCCTCGATCGCTCACCAGTTCATGTCCTCCGGGGAGTGTCCGGCGGTTCCACTGCACTCACTGCCGCGAGGAAGCCGAGGACGTCGGAGCGGCTGAGGAGGCCGACGGGGTGGCCACCGTCGAGCACGAGCACCGCGGTCGCACCCTCGAGGTACTGGACGAGCTTCGGGATGGGTTCGCCGATCCCGACCATCGGCAGCGCCGGGCTCATGATGTCGCCGACACGACCGTCGAGCACCGCGGCGTCGCGGAACGCGCGGTCCATGAGCGACAGCTCGTCGAGGGTGCCGCTCACCTCCTTCGCCGCGAGCGGCGGCTCCTTGCTGACGCTCACGACGACCTGTGACACCCCGAGATCCCGCATGAGGTTCCACGCGTCGCGCGCCGATTCGTCGGGAGTGACGAGCACGAGATCGGGGATCGAGCTGCCCTTCGACGCGAGCACGTCGCCCGCGCACGGTCCGCTGCACCGTGCGAACCCGAAGTCCATCATCCACTGGTCGTTGAAGATCTTGGAGAGGTAGTTGCGCCCGGAGTCGGGCAGCAGCACGACGACCACGGCGGCGGCATCGAGCTCGGCACCCACCACGAGCGCGGCGTGCACCGCGGTACCACACGACCCACCGATGAGGAGACCCTCCTCGCGGGTGACCCGACGCGCGGCCTCGAACGACTCCGCGTCGCTCACCATCACCGTGCGGTCGACGACCGCGGGGTCGTAGGTCGTCGGCCAGAAGTCTTCGCCCACACCTTCGACGAGGTACGGCCGGCCGCTGCCCCCCGAGTACACCGAACCCTCGGGGTCGGCCCCGATGATCTGCACGTCGGGGTTCTGTGCCTTGAGGTACCGGCCGACCCCGGTGATGGTGCCGCCCGTACCGACGCCCGCGACGAAGTGGGTGATGCGACCCTCGGTCTGCCGCCAGATCTCGGGGCCGGTGCTGCGTTCGTGCTCGGACGGGTTCGCGGGGTTGGAGTACTGGTCGGGTCGGAACGCGCCGGGTGTCTCCCGCACGAGCCGCTCGGCGGTGGAGTAGTACGACGCCGGATCCTCGGGTAGCACCGCGGTGGGGCACACCACCACCTCGGCGCCGTAGGCCTCGAGCAGCCGGACCTTCTCCTCGCTCATCTTGTCGGACATGACGAAGATGCACCGGTACCCGCGCTGGGCCGCGACGATCGCGAGCCCGGCTCCGGTGTTGCCCGACGTCGGCTCGACGATCGTGCCGCCCGGTTGGAGGAGTCCCGCTCGTTCGGCCGCGTCGATCATCGCCACCGCGGGGCGGTCCTTGACGCTCCCACCCGGGTTCGTGGTCTCGACCTTGGCCAGCAGATCGCACGACAGGTCGCGCCCGACCCGACGCAGTCGCACCATCGGGGTGTCGCCGATGAGATCGAGCACCGAATCAGCGACGTCCATCGCGCGACCGTACCCGCTCGCGCCTAGCCTCCCGGACGTGCAGGAGCACCGCTACTCCATCGATCTCGACGCACCCGTCGACGAGGTGTGGGACCTCTTCTGGTACCGCGCCCCCGACCGCCCCCAGGGCAAGCTCGGATCGATCGAGATCCTGCACCCCGGCGACGAAGTCGGCGAGGGACTCGTGCGTCACTGCACGTTCCCGGTGCCGAGGTTCCTCCTGTCGGGCGGCGTGGGCAAGAGCTGGGAGTGGCTCACCGAGGTGCAGCTCCACGAGAGCTGGAGGTACGACGCGATCGGCAAGCCGCTCTGGTCACGCGCCGAGGGCAGGACCCGGCTCGAGGATCTCGGCGACGGTCGCACGCGCGTGCACTTCGAGGAGCGCTACTGGGCGTTCAACCCGTGGATGCGTCGCCTCGGGCTCGAGAAGTACGTGCACGACAAGATCTCGAAGGACAACGACTCGATCCTCGCGGCGCTCGAGGGTGGCATCAGCTGGCACCGCAAGCGTCGCGCCCGCGCCGCTCAGGAAGGCCACGCCGCTCAGGAAGGCCGCGCCGCTCAGGAAGGATCGCGGACCGAGGCGTAGTCGGCCCGGATCTCTTCGGCCCGGGCGCGGTCGATCGCGGGTTCGACCTCGGCACCCGCCCCGACCCCCCACGCGTCCTGCACGCCGGCGATCGGCGCCTGCAGCAACCGCGCCGCGGCCTGCACCGCGGCGCCGACCGCGACCAACTCCGCTTCGTCGGGCACGCTGACCACCCGCTGCGCGAGATCGGCGACGACGCGGCGATACACGTCCGATCGGGCCCCGCCGCCGACGAGGAACATCCGACCGTCGTCGACGGGAACTCCGGCCGACCGCAGGGCGTCGAGACCGTCGAGCAGGCCGCACACCACTCCCTCGAACGCGGCGCGAGCGAACGCCTCACGAGTCACGTTGCTGCGGAGGCCCGCCACCACTCCCTTCGCGTCGGGTCGGTCGGGGGTGCGTTCGCCGTCGAAGTACGGGAGGACCGTCACCCCACCGGCGCCGGGTTCCGAGTCGGCCGCGAGCACGTCGAGCTGGCCGGCATCCACTCCGAGGAGCCGGGCCATTGCGTTGGTGACCCGAGTCGCGTTGAGCGTGCACACGAGGGGCAGGTAGCGCCCGGTCGCGTCGGCGAACCCCGCGACCGCGCCGGTGGGGTCGGCGGTCGGGGTGTCGCTCACCGCGAACACCGTTCCCGACGTGCCGAGCGAGATCGCGACGTCGCCGGGGCGGAGCCCGAGACCCAGCGCCGCGGCCATGTTGTCGCCGGTGCCGGTCGCGTACGACGGCTCCTGCACCATCGGAAGGGCCGCGGCCCAATCAGTGTCGGCGTCGACGATCTCGAGCAGGTCGGTCCGCCACTGGTTCTCGGCCGGTGACCAGTACCCCGTGCCCGACGCGTCGCCGCGATCGGTCGCCCACTCGCCCGTGAGTCGCGACGCGAGCCAGTCGTGCGGCAGCCCGCCGCGCGCGATCCGAGCGAACGCCTCCGGCTCCGACCGGTGCAACCACGACAGCTTGGTGATCGTGAACGCCGCGAGCGGCACCGAGCCGCACGCCTTGGCCCACGCGGCCGCGCCGCCGTCGAGTTGACCCCTGAGCCACTCTGCGTCGGGCGCCGATTCGGTGTCGTTCCAGAGCTTCGCCGGGCGGATCACCGCACCGGCGGCATCGAGCACGACCAGCCCGTGCTGCTGCGCCGCGACCGACACCGCGTCGGCCGCGTGCTCCCGCTCCGCGATCCGGCGCGCCGCGGCGAGCGCGTCCCACCAGTCCTCGGGGTGCTGCTCACTGCGCGGCGGCGTGGTCAACGCATGCGGCGCCCGTCCTGCACCGACGCGCGTGCCGGTGTCGGCATCGCGCACCTCCACCTTCGTCGCCTGCGTCGACGAATCGACCCCCATCACCAGCGGCATACCCGACCCCCCTCCATCCGTTGGTTCGATTGTCCACCCTCTGCGGAGCGCAATCGCACCGACGTGTGAGACGCTGGTGTGGTCAGCGGATGCCCATGAGCAGCTCGGTCACGAGCTGATCGAGGCGTTCGTGGCCGTAGCCGTAGGTCGCGAGCGCCTCGACGTCGAACTCCTCGGCGCGCAGCGCCGCGAAGGCTTCGGGCGAGGGGCCGTCGGGAAGGGTGCGCTCGCTGAGGCCGCCGAGCTTGGCGACGGCCAACGCCTCCTGGATCTCGGTGTCGGCCGCGAACCGCTCGGCCTTCTCGCGCAGCACCAGGTACGTTCGCATGCACCCCCGGGCGAACTCCCACACACCCTCGGCGTCTTCGGTGCGGTACGCGT
>JBBQMI010000218.1:0-4487 GCA_038328825.1 Acidimicrobiia bacterium
GGGCGCTACGAGCTCGACGGCGGTCCCGACGGCGCGACGTGCGTCCGCACCGACGCCGAACCGCATCTCGTGCTGGGCGCCGACACGCTCGGGATGGTCGCGCTGGGAGGGATCCGCCCGTCGGTGCTCCGGCGCGCCGGCCGGATCCACGCCCCCGAACCCGGTGCGGCCACGTTCGCCGACGTCATGCTCGCCGCCGACCAGGAACCCACCGCCCTCACCTGGTTCTAACTCCAGCCGGAGCCGGCGCCGGCGACCATGCCGAAGGGGCCGGCCGGCCAGCGGTAGCAATCGACCATGAGCTGGTCGACCTCCGCAGCGGTCGCGATCCCCTCGTCGACGACCTTCTGGGCCTCGGCCACCATCGCGAAGTAGACGCGGTTGGCGACGTAACCCCACGCCATCGCGGTGTCGCGCACGACGATCGGGTGCTTGCCGCAGCGAGTCGCGACCCCGCGGACGGATTCGGTCGTCGCGTCCGACGTGTCGCGGGTGGTCACGATCTCGGCGAGCTTCATGACCGGCGCCGGCGACGCCCAGTGCCAGCCGATGACGCGGTCGGGGCGGTCGGTCGCGGCCGCGAGCGCCTGGATCGGGAAGCCCGACGAGTTCGACGCGAGGATCGTTCCCTCGGGCGCGACCCGGTCGAGATCGCGGAACACGCGGATCTTCAGGTCGAGCCGTTCCGGGACGGCCTCGATCACGAGATCGGTGGTCGCGGCTTCGTCGAAGCTCCCGGTGAACGTGAGTCGTTCCAGTGCCGCGTCGGCGTCGTCACGCGTGAGCTTCCCGCGCTCGACGCCTGAGTCGAGTCCGAAGCGACCGGTGGTCACGTGCTCGCGTGCGGCTGCGAGCGCGTCGGGGGCGAGGTCGTAGCAGAGTGTCTCGTACCCGGCCGCCGCGGTGACCTGCGCGATGCCCGCGCCCATCACGCCTGAACCCATCACGCCGATCTTCATCCCGAGACCTCGGTTCTTCCCACCCATCGACTCAGATCCGACAGCTTGGCACCCAGGTCAGCGATCTCGTCGGGGAGCAGGGCCTGGGGGCCGTCGCACCAGGCCGACGCCGGATCGCAGTGCACGTCGATCATCACGCCGTCGGCTCCGGCCGCGACTGCCGCGAGCGCCATGGGCGCGACGAGGGTGCGGCTGCCGGTCCCGTGCGACGGATCGACGATCACGGGGAGGTGCGACCGGGCCTGCACGACCGGCACCGCCGACAGGTCGAGCGTGTTGCGGGTCGACGGCTCGAACGTCCGGATGCCGCGCTCGCACAGGATGATGTCGAGGCTGCCGGAGTCGGCGATGTACTCGGCCGCGAGCAGCCACTCCTCGATCGTGGCTGCGAGGCCGCGCTTCAGCATCACCGGCTTCCCCGACTTTGCGCACTCCTTGAGAAGCTCGAAGTTCTGCATGTTGCGGGCGCCCACCCGCACGACGTCGACGACGTCGGCGACGACGTCGAGGTGCGCCGGGTCGAGCACCTCCGCGACCCACGGCAGCCCGAACCGTCGGCGCTGCTCCGCGACGATCTCCACGCCCTCGGCTCCGAGGCCCTGGAAGGAGTACGGCGACGACCGGTGCTTGTACAGGTCGCCGCGGAACATCGTGGCCCCCGCCTGGACCGCGGCTTCGCACGCGGCCGCGACCTGCTCGGGTGTCTCGACCGCGCACGGACCGGCGATGAGTGTGAACGTCCCCGCGCCGACGAACTGGTCGCCGACCCGCACGCTCGTGCGGTTGGCCGACACGTGCCGTGCGACCAAGGGATGACCGGAGAGCGGTTGACCGCCGCCCGGATGGAGGGACGCTTCGGATGACATCGAGGTTCCTTTCGACGGTGGTGCGGTGACGGAACGGCCCTGAACGCGAAAAGCCCCGGCCTCGCGGCCGGGGCATCTCCCTGTGGGACCTTCGTGCGCCGCTAGGTACGGCGGGACAAGGCCCCGGGGGACGCCCCGGTGCCGAAGTACCAACCGAAGAAGTAGCGGCCGCACATAGTGCCGTCAGCGTAGCCCAGGTCGGCCGCCCCGCCAACGAGGTTCACCCGCGGTTCAATCCAGGTCGATGCGGGCGAGCCAGAGGCCGGGCGCATCGAGCTCGGCGGGAGTGGGGAGCATCGACTCCGCCTCCCAGAGGCGGTTGAGGCCGTCGAGCCCGGCGCGCTCGATCACTCCTCGGCAGAAGGCCTGGCCCTGTTCGTAGTGGGCCCGCTCGAGTTGGAGTCCGAGCAGACCTTCGATGAAGCTTCCCGCTTCGCCGCGCTCGACGCGGTGACGTGCGAGCGCCTCGTGGACCTGATCGAACGAACCGGCGAGTCCGCTGCCGATCCCGTGCACGACGACCTCGGCGTAGCCCTCGAGCACCGACGTGACCGTCTGGATCCGGCCCAGGATCGCTTCCTGCGCGGGTGAGCGCATCGCGCCGAGCAGGGCTTCGGGATGTTCGGTGATGCCGCTCATCGACGACGGGTCGGCGGGGTCGAAGCCGCCGAGCTGGCTCTCGAGTGCGTCGCGGTCGAGCTCGTACGCCGACACGTATTCCGTTGCCAACGCGACGAGCTTGGGCTGCACCCAGGGGACCGAACGCTCGGCCGCGCGCACGACCTCGTGCAACGCGACGACGAAGCGAAGGTCGTTGCGGTCGAGCGACCACGCGGTCTCGAACGCGTCGAGGTTCGCGACGACGAAGCAGAGGCTCGGTGGATCGGATGCAGGGAGCGGCAGGTCGTACCGACCGAGCGCGTGTTGCGCGAGGTACCCGACCATGGATCCCGCCTGCACGCCGAGGAGCACCGGCGCCATCATCCCCATGAGGCCCGAGAGCGCGTCGCCGCCCATCGGCATCCCGAACGGTCCGATCGCGGCGGCCTCCGGCCCGAGCTCCTCGCCGGCCGACTCCTCGACGATCGCGGCGCGGAACGTGACCGCGAGCGCCTCGAGCACCGGCGCGAGCGCGTCGAGGTGCAGCCGCGCCCACTCCGATCGTCCGATGATGCGCAGCGGCGCGGAGTATGTGGCCGTGAGACCGGTCTCCGCGACGACGTGGGTCTGCGCGGCGCGCACCAGCTCGTCGAGTTGGGTCTGATCGGCCGCGCTCACCGGCGCATCGGGCGTGCCCTCCTCGCCGAGCGCGACCGACGTCGCCATCTGCCGGGCGATGTCCCAGTTGACCGGGCCGTCGGACTGCAACATCCGCACGACCTCGTTGAGGTCGATCTTCGACAGGTCGAAGCCCCCCGGTCCGAAGGGGTTCATCGGCTGGTTCGACGGGTGGGAGCTCTGGTCGGGATCGTCGTCGGGATCTCCGAATTGAGGGTCGTCGCTCACGAGGTCAGTCTATGGACGTGTTCGACGTCGCAGTCACCGGGATCGCCGGCCTCCTCGGGCAGCGTCTGCTGCCACATCTCGACGCTTCTCCGGCGGTCGGTCGGGTGGTCGGCCTCGACGTGCGCGACCCCGACCGGCGCATCGCCCGGCTCGAGATGCACCGGGTCGACATCGCCACCGCCGACCTCGAGCCGCTGCTCGCAGGGGTCGACGTGATCGTCCACCTCGCGTCGATCGTCGATCCGCTGCCCGACGATTCCTTCGAGACGCGGGTGAACGTCGACGGGACCCGCCGGGTGCTCGACGCCGCGACGCACCTCGGGATCGCGAAGATCGTCCGGGTGTCGACGGCTGCGGTCTACGGGGCCTGGCCGGGGAACCCGGTTCCGCTCACCGAGGACGCACCCCTGCGCCCGAACCCCGGTTTCGGTCCGGCGGTGCAGGGCGCCGAGGTCGAGCGCATGCTCGCACTGTGGCGCGAAGGGACACCCGACCGCCTGACCACGACGCTCCGGGCCGCGCCCGTGCTCGGGCGGGGTGCCCGGCATCTCTGGGCCCGTCTCCTGTCGGGCCGGCCGGCCATCAGGGTCCGGGGCGCGGCCCCGCCGGTGCAGACGGTCCACGCCGACGATGTCGCCGAGGCGCTGCTGCTCGCGGTCGAGCGCGACCTCCCGGGGGTGTTCAACGTCGCCGCCGACGGGTGGCTCGACGCCGCCGCCGCGACGGCGCTCCGCCGCCGGCCGGCCGCAGCGGTACCGGCGGAGCTGCTGTCGCGGGCGTTGCGTCGACTGTGGTCGACGGGCCTGGGCGACGTGCCGGCGGAGGCGCTGCCCTACCTCACGTACCCGTGGGTGCTCGCGAACGATCGACTGCGCGCCGAGGGCTGGTCACCCCGTCACACGAACGAAGAGACCTTGATCGAGACGGTCGCGTCGCTCACGAAGCCGTTCCCGAAGACGAAGGTCGCGATCGCCGCGGCCGGTCTCGTCGGTGCCGCTGCGGCCGTGGGTGGTGGCGTCGTCCTCTGGCGCAACCGAAGCAGGTAGGAGAAGAAGCGGAGCCGACGGACAGTCGGGCGCGGTTCAGGAACGGGTGAGCGGTCGAGTCGGCGGAGCGGATTCGACCATCAGATTCGCGTCGCGCCACGCGTCCCACT
>JBBQMI010000219.1:0-4445 GCA_038328825.1 Acidimicrobiia bacterium
GACGACACCCTCTCCACCCGCCAGGACCCCGACGAGGCCGAGCAGGAAGAGCTCCTCGAGGTCGACCAGACCGAGCTCGAGGAGCTCGGGCTCGTGCTCGACGACCCCCACGATCCCGGTCTCGACGACTGAGGATCGGAAGGCAGTGAGCGATCGCAACGTGCTGGGGACCGAGCTGGAACCCTGCGGAACCGATCCCATGACCGGCTTCTACCGCGACGGGTGCTGCAGCACCGGCCCCGAGGACGCGGGCAGTCACACGGTCTGCGCGGTCGTGAGCGCGGAGTTCCTCGCGCACCAACGCTCGATCGGCAACGACCTCAGCACACCGATGCCCCAGTACCGCTTCCCCGGCCTCGTTCCCGGCGACCGGTGGTGCGTGACCGCGCGGAATTGGCTGCGGGCCCACCACGACGGCGCGGCCGCGCCGGTCGTGCTCGCGTGCACGCATGAGCGGGCGCTCGACCTGGTCCCGCTCGAGATCCTGCGGGAACACGCGGTCGACGTGCCCGCCGATCCCGGCATGCTCTCCGACTGAACCGAACGGGACGACCGCGTGCACGTCTCGATGACCGTCCCGACGGAAGACCTCGTCGACGCCCGCACGATCTACCGCACCCTCGAGGAGGTCGGCTACGAGCGGGCCTTCTCGTTCGAGGCCAAGCACGATCCGTTCGTCCCAATTGCGGTCGCGGGTGAGCACACCACCACGATCCGGCTCGGTACCGCCGTGGCGATCGCGTTCGCCCGCACGCCGATGACCCTCGCGATGGTCGCGTGGGACCTGCAGACCGTGACCGGCGGCCGGTTCGTGCTCGGCCTCGGCTCGCAGATCCGCCCGCACATCGAGCAGCGCTACTCGATGCCGTGGTCGCGGCCCGCGGCCCTCATGCGCGAGATGGTGGCGGGGATCTCGGCGATCTGGGACGCGTGGGAGCACGGCACCGACCTCGACTTCCGCGGCGACTTCTACACCCACACGCGCATGATCCCCGCGTTCGACCCCGGCCCGAACCGCTTCGGCCGTCCACCGATCTTCACCGCGGGAGTCGGGCCGGCCATGACCGCGGTCGCAGGCGAGGTCGCCGACGGCTTCCTCGTCCACCCGGTCAACTCGCGCCGCTCGCTGCTCGAGCTCACGGTTCCGGCCCTCGAACGCGGCGCACGCCGCGCCGGCCGCACCCTTGCCGACCTCGAGATCGTGTGCGTGACGATCGTCGTGACCGGACGCGACGAAGCGCAGTTCACGCGCAGCCGCGAAGCGGTCCGCAAGCAGCTCGCGTTCTACGGAACGACGCCCGCGTACGCGCCGGTGTTCGAGCTGCACGGCTACGGCGCGCTCGCACCCGAGCTCCGCGAGCTCGCGCGGGCCGATCGGTGGGACGAGATGGCCGCGCTCGTCCCCGACGAGCTCATCGAGACCATCGCTGTGGTCGGTGAGCCGCACCAGATCGCGGCGAAGCTCACCGAGCGGCTCGCCGGGATCTCGGATTCGGTGGCGCTCGTCAACAACCGTGCACCGGATCCCGAGCACTTCGCCGAGGTGGTCGCCGACCTCCGCTCACGTCGGGTCTGATCCGGCGTCGGGCCGAGACCGGGCTCCGATGGCATGAGTGAGTGCTCACTCATCTAGACTCGAGGGCGTGCCCCCCCAGACGACGACACCCGGCCGGGCCCGGGCCACCGCGATGCCCGCCCCGGAACGCCGGGCCGAGATCGTCGCCGCGACCCTCCCGCTCCTGCTCGCCCACGGCACCGCGGTGACCACGCGCCAGATCGCCGAGGCCGCCGGCATCGCCGAGGGAACGATCTTCCGGGTGTTCCCCGACAAGGACAGTCTCATCGAGGCGGTCTTCGAACAGGCGCTCGACACCGGTGCCGTCGACGCCGCGATCGCCGCCATCGACCCGGCGCTGTCGCTCGAACCGCGACTCGTCGCCGCGGTCGAGATCCTCCGCCGCCGCTTCGCCGACATCCTGCAGCTGAAGACCGCGATCGGGATGATGCAGGTCTCGGGCCCCACCACGACGAAGTCGGACCTGAGCGCGCTCGCCGCGCTGTTCGAACCGGACCGCGACCAGATCCGGCGCGATCCGCTCGAGGCCGCGCACCTCCTCCGCGGGCTCACCATCGCGGGCACGCATCCGGCGCTCATCCTCGACGTACCGCTCGCACCCGCCGAGATCGTTTCGCTCTTCCTCGACGGAGTCCGATCGTGCTGATCCGACTGCTGAAGACTTTCCTCGCCCGCTATCGCAACCAACTGCTCATCGTCCTCGCGCTCACGTTCGTACAGACGATGTGCACGCTGCTCCTCCCGGCGTTGAACGCGAACATCATCGACAAGGGCGTCATCAAGGGCGACACCGACTACATCTGGCGGATCGGCGGCGTGATGCTCGGCATCACGTTCGTGCAGGTCCTGTTCGCGATCGCCGCGGTGTACTTCGGATCCCGCGTCGCGATGGCGTTCGGGCGCGACGTGCGCAAGGCGCTCTTCCACCAGGTGACCGACTTCTCCGCCCAGGACGTCGCCGGGTTCGGTGCCCCGTCGCTCATCACCCGCATCACCAACGACGTGACCCAGGTGCAGATGCTCGTCCTCATGTCGTGCACCCTGCTGATCGCGGCGCCCATCACGATCATGGGCGGCGTGATCCTGGCCGTGCGCGAAGACGGGTCGCTGTCGCTGCTGCTGCTCGTGGCCATCCCGGTGCTCGTGGTCGCGATCGGCTCCGTGATCGCCCGCATGGTCCCGCAGTTCCAGGTGATGCAGGTGCGCATCGACCGGATCAACGAGGTCCTGCGCGAGCAGATCACCGGAATCCGGGTCGTCCGCGCGTTCGTGCGCGAGCCCGACGAAGGCACGCGCTTCGCCGAGGCCAACGAGAGCCTGACGCTCACGTCGCTCCGGGCCGGGCGCCTCATGGCGTTCATGTTCCCGACCGTGCTGCTCGTGGTGAACGTGTCGAGCGTCGCCGCGATCTGGCTCGGAGGGAACCGCATCGGCTCCGGCGACATGCAGATCGGCGCCCTGATCGCCTTCCTCAGCTACCTCATCCAGATCCTGATGTCGGTCATGATGGCCACGTTCGTCGCGGTGCTCGCCCCGCGCGCCTCGGTCAGCGCGGAACGGATCAACGAGGTGCTCGACGCGTCGACGTCGGTCATACCACCCGCCGAGCCGGTCACCCGACTCGCCGAAACGAGCTCGCTCGAGCTCCGGTCGGTCGAGTTCGCGTACCCGGGGGCCGACTACCCGGTGCTGTGTGACATCTCGTTCACGGCCGTCGCCGGGGAGATGACCGCGATCATCGGCAGCACCGGTGCCGGGAAGACGACGCTCCTCAACCTCGTGCCCCGACTGTTCGACGCCACCGGCGGAACCGTGCTCGTCGACGGGCACGACGTGCGGGACATCGAGCCCGAGCTCCTCTGGAGCCGCATCGGGCTCGTGCCCCAGAAGCCGTACCTGTTCTCCGGCACCGTGGCCAGCAACCTCCGGTACGCGAACCCCGACGCCACCGACGACGACCTCTGGGCTGCGCTCGAGATCGCGCAGGCCAAGCAGTTCGTGTCGGCCATGCCCGAGGGCCTCGACTCACGCATCAGCCAGGGTGGCTCGAACGTCTCGGGCGGGCAACGTCAACGCCTCGCGATCGCGCGGGCCCTCGTGCGCCGGCCGGGGATCTACTTGTTCGACGACTCGTTCTCGGCGCTCGACCTCGCGACGGACGCGCGGCTGCGAGCCGCGCTCGGGCCGGTGGTGCAGAACGCCGTCACCGTGATCGTCGCCCAGCGCGTGTCGACGATCATCAACGCCGACCAGATCCTCGTGGTCGAAGACGGTCGCCAGGTCGGTCTCGGCACGCACTCCGAGCTCCTCGAGACCTGCCCAACCTACGCCGAGATCGTGGCCTCCCAGCTCACTGAGGAGGCGGCGGCATGAGACGAGCACCCGAACAGCTGACGCTCCGGCCGGGAACACGTGTGCGAGTCGGGGCCCGAGCGGCCTGGCGCAGCCAGGAGCGTGAACGATGAGCGAGGAATCCGAGTTCGACGAGGAAATCGAAGCGGCGGTCTCGCAGCCGTCGTCCGAGGAGCCGCGCGGAGGCTTCGGTGGTCGCTTCGGCAGCGCCGGCCTGCCGCTCGAACGGTCGAAGGACTTCAAGAACTCGACCCGTCGCCTCGCGGCCCGACTCCGCCCCGAAGGCTTCGGTGTGTTCGGTGTGCTCGTCCTCGCGATCACCAGCGTCACGTTGTTCGTCATCGCCCCGAAGATCCTCGGAAGCGCCACCAACGTCATCGTCGACGGCGTCGTCAGCGGCCAGGGCATCGACTACACGAAGCTGCACAACATCCTGTTCGTCGTCCTCGCCATCTACCTCGCGTCGGCGGTGCTGTCGTACTTGCAGTCGTACCTGCTCGCCGGCGTGGTGCAGCGC
>JBBQMI010000220.1:0-4440 GCA_038328825.1 Acidimicrobiia bacterium
ACCCATCCAACAGTGCGCGAGCACGACCGTCGGTCCGTTTCCGGCCACGGTGACGGCAAGTGACGCGCCGTCGTCGGTGACCACCGTGCGCACAGCACCGGCGGGGAGGATGCGGTCGCGGGGCGCGCTCGGATCCGTGCCTTCGGCCCACCCGCGGTCGATGCGCCGGGCGGCCGCCGCGCCGGCGGCCACGAGGCCTCCGACGGCCGCGACCGCACCCAACGCGACCTTGGTGCGCGCCTTCATGCGGATCCGACCGGTTCCGCGACCGCGCCCGAGTCGGCTTCGGCCCTCGCCACCAGCTCGTAGCGCGCGGGGTCGAACCGGCGCGTGCCCCTCCGGAACCGGAACGTGTAGTCGGGCCAGAGCGTGGTGTTCCGCCCTTCGGCGTCGAGGTACCAGCTCGCGCAGCCCCCGCTGTTCCACACCGTGCCTGCCGCCTTGCGTCGGATCGTGTCGGTCCACGCCGCGAGCGCCGGCGCTCGGAGCTCCACGCTGGCCGCACCGGTTCGGTGCATCGTCTCGATCGCGTCGACGACGTACGCGATCTGCGCCTCGATCATCACCACGAGCGAGGTGTGGCCGATGCCCGTGTTCGGCCCGGCGAGGAAGAAGAGGTTGGGAAACTTGGGGACGGTCGACCCGACGTACGCCTGCGCGCCGGTGTCGGCCCAGCCGTCGGCGAGGCTCCGGCCCTCACGACCGTGGATCCGTTCGGCGATGGGGTTGTCGGTCACGTGGAACCCGGTGCCGAAGATGATGGTGTCGACCGGGTGGGCCACCCCGTCGGCGGTGACGACGGCGTCGGGCCGGATCTCGGTGATCGCATCGGTGACCACGTCGACGTTCGGTTCCGAGAGCGTCGGGTAGTAGTCGTTCGAGAGCAGCAGTCGCTTGCAACCGGGTCGGTACGTCGGCGTGACGCGCGCCCGGAGCTCGGGGTCGGGCACCTGCGTCTCGAGGTGGCGACGCGCGAGCTTCTCCATCCGGGCGATGCCCTTGCCGTTGCGGAGCATCGCGGTCACGAGGAGCTCCCGCGACCAGTAGATGGTTCCGCGGATCGCGCGTTGCAACGCGGGGATCGCGCGGAACAACGAGCGTTCGGTGTCGGTGATGGCGCGGTTGCCGTGGGGGAACACCCAGGGTGGCGTGCGTTGGTACAGCGTCAGGTGCTCGACCGTCGGTTGGATCTCGGGCACGAACTGGATCGCCGACGCGCCGGTGCCGATCACCGCGACGCGCTCGCCGGTGAGGTCGTGGTCGTGGCGCCACCGCGCCGAGTGGAAGGCCGTTCCCGCGAACGACTCGATGCCCGGGATGTCGGGGAGGGCCGGTTCGGCGAGGAACCCGTTCCCCACCACGAGGATGTCGGCCGTGAGTCGGCCGCCGTGCGTATCGAGCTCCCAGCGGTTCTGCCGCGCGTCCCACGACGCGCGGCGTACCTCGTGTCGGAACCGGATCCGTTCGGTCACGCCGTGATCGTCGGCGGTGCGGCGGAGGTAGGCCTGGATCTCGGCCTGCGGAGAGTACGTCTCGCTCCAGTCGGGGTTCGGCGCGAAGGAGAACGAGTAGAGGTGCGACGGCACGTCGCAGCGACAGCCCGGGTAGGTGTTGTCACGCCAGGTACCGCCGAGCTCGTCGGCGCGTTCCAGCACGACGTGGTCGATGCCGGCCTCGGCCAGCGCGATCGACGCACCGATGCCTGCGAAGCCCGAACCGACGACCACGACGTGGAAGTGCTCGTCCGGGCCGGGGTCGGGCGATGCCGGGGTCATGGGCGTGCACCGTATCGACACCCCGGTTCCCGGCGCAGGCCGGTCAGTAGTAGCCCGACATGAGCTCCCGCGACCATGGAGGTTGTCGAACGGGGGTCCGGGGCCCGAACTCGTCCATGTACGGCTTGAGGTCGAGCACCGGGGTGCCGTCGATCGCGTCGAGGCCGCGGACGTGGATCCGGGTGCCGTCGACGCCGAGGATCTCGCAGGTCGAGAGCCCGATCCGGTTGGGTCGGTTCTTCACCCGCTGCGCGAAGATGCCGACCTCCGGCCAGTCGGGGTTGCCGCGCGGCCGCCGGGCTCCGGTCGTGACCGCACCGACATCGACCCGGTCGAACAGGAAGATCACCTCGAGGTGGCTGAAGTCGCGCAGCCCCCGTAGCGCCTCCTCGGTGAACGGGGGGAGCAGGACGACGCTGGTCGTGACGGCGTCCCAGTCGTCGTCGACGACCTGGGTGCGACTCGACGAGACGACGGCGACGGGATCCACGGCGTAGCTGCTGGCCATGGCGTCATCGTCGCGCGGCTCGGACAAGATGGTCGCGTGGACGCAGACCTGCACGCTGCGCTCGAGCGCTCGCTCGGAACCGTCGTGGTCAACGCAGCACCCGTGCGCGGCGGCGACGTCGCGATCGCCTACGCGGTCGAGCTCGGCGACGGTCGCACCGTGTTCGCCAAGACCTTCGCGGCCGCTCCGCCCGGGTTCTTCACCACCGAGGCGTCGGGACTCCGCTGGCTCCGCGAGGCGTGTGGGCGCGATGCGTTGATCTCCGTGCCCGAGGTACTCGCGGTCTCCGACGACCGCCCGAACCATCTCGTCCTCGAGTGGATCACCGAGGGCCGCGCGCGTGGATCGTCGGAGCGTGCGCTCGGAGCCGGCCTGGCCGAGCTGCACCGCGCCGGCGCGCCGTGCTTCGGTCGGCTGGACCGTCGCACGACCGGGAGTCGTGGGCTCCCGAACGAACCCTGGGAGACGTGGCCGGAGTTCTACGCGAACAACCGGCTCCTGCCGCTCGCCCGCCTCGCGCGCGACGCCGACGCGCTCCCGGAGGCATCGAGCGACGATCTCGTCCGCCTCGCCGGGACCCTCGACCGGTTCGGCGCGGCCGACGAACCGCCCGCGCGACTCCACGGCGATCTCTGGGGTGGGAACCGACTCGTCGACGACCACGGCGGGAACTGGCTGGTCGATCCGGCAGCCCATGGCGGCCACCGCGAGTTCGACCTGGCGATGATGCGGTTGTTCGGCGGCTTCGGGCCGGAGGCGTTCATGGCCTACGACGCGGCGTTTCCCCTCGCCGCAGGGTGGGAGGAGCGCGTGCCCCTCCACCAGATCGCTCCGTTGGTGGTCCACGCGATCAAGTTCGGTGGCGGATACGTCGTCGCGTCGATTGCCGCGATCAAGCGCTATGTCTGAGCTCATGGGTCGGGCCGGCTCAAGCCGTGACGATGCGGGGTCGAAGCCAGGGCGTGGAGGGTCACGGGGCGGAACCCATGGACGGACGCGATCTCGCGATGTGGCGCGACGCGTTGGGGCGCGTCCTGGCCGGTCGCGACCTCGACCTCGTCACCCAGCCGATCGTCGACCTCCAGACCGGTGGGGTCGTCGGCTACGAGGCGCTGACGCGGTTCCCGGGTGCTCCGTCGGCCGATCCGTCGGCGTGGTTCGCAGTCGCCGACGAGTTCGGCGTCAGCCCGGAGCTCATGGCCGTCACGCTGCGCCGACAGCTCGGCCTCGCCGAGCACCTGCCCAAGGGGTGCCTCCTCGCGGTGAAGGTCTCGTGTCTCGGGCTCGATGCCGACGCGGTGCAGCCGGTCCTCGAGCAGTCACCGCTCGACGACGTGGTCGTCGAGCTCGACGAGCCTGCCCGCTTCGGCGACGGCGAGGATCCCGGCGATCTCCGTGATCTCGCCGCGCTCGTCGACCAGCTGCGGGCTCGCGGGGCGCGGATCGCCGTCACCAGCGAGGGCCACGCCGACGTCGCAGTGATCCTCGAGCTCGGTCCCGACATCGTTCGCGTCGGGCGGTCCCTCATCGACGGGATCGAAGCCGACCCCGAGCAGTGCGCGCTCGTGGAGGAGGTCCGCGGCTTGCTCGACGACCGGGACGCGCGCCTGCTCGCCCACGGGATCGAGACCCGTGCCGAGCTCGACGCGCTGATCGACGTCGGAGTGCCCCTCGGGCAGGGGTACTTCATCGGGCGACCGGGCCCGGGATGGGCGCGTCCGACGCCGTTGCGCGACCCCGACTGAGCCGCGAGCGCCTCGTCGCGACGACAGAACTGCAGGTCGGCGGGTGGGCCCGACCCGTCGGGTGGAGGGCGCTACGGTGACGCCCGTGATCGTCGTGGTGGCAGCACTCAAAGGCGGGGTCGGCAAGACGACGACTTCGGTGTACCTGGCCGCACTGGCCGAGACCAAGGAGCGCGCCGCGGTCATCGTCGACGCGGATCCGCAGGCGAGCGCGGCCGACTGGCTCGAGAACTCCGACGACGAACAGGTCGGGCGCATCGAGATCATCGAGGCGCCGACCGACCGGCTGCTGAGCAAAGCCCTGAGCCGTGTCGGCACCGACGAAGTCGTGATCGTAGACACGCCGCCGGGCAACGAGCGGATGCTCGCCAAGGCACTCGAGCTGGCCGACGTGGTGGTGGTGCCGACCCGA
>JBBQMI010000221.1:0-4436 GCA_038328825.1 Acidimicrobiia bacterium
GCGCGGTGCGGATTGCGCGCGAGCTTCGTCCGTCGGCGCGCCGGGTTTCGCCGCGTCGTTCGAGGCGGGCGGGGTGGTGCCGGGCATCGAATGGGGCGCCGGATGATGCGCGGGAGGAGTCGTCGGTTGCGGCGACATCGGCTGCGCGAGATCGCGCGCGGCGCCGCCGTGAGTCCGGGGACGCTCTACCAGTACTTCGCCACCAAGGAGGAGATCTTCGCCACGCTGTACGCGGAGGCGATCACCGCGCACAACGCCCGCCTCGCGCCGCTGTGCGAGGCCGCCGATGATCTCGAGCACTTCCTCACCGACGTCGCCGCCGCGTACCTCGACCTCTACGGGGCCTACGGTCGCTATTTCACGATGTGGCACTCCGTGATCGACGCCGGACCGGCCGACCGCCCGTTCCCCCGGGACCTCCGCCGGGCCCTGCGCGACGCGACCCTCGCCCAGGCCGACCTCCTGCGCGCCGCACTGCACCGCCTCGCCGGTCCCGGCTCGGGCCGTCTCGTCGACGAGCCCATCGCGGTCACGTTCCTCTGGACCGTCCTCAACGGACTCGGCGACCACGCCACCAGCGGACGCCGCCACCTCACCCCGTTCCGCCCCGACGAGGTCGCCGCCTTCGCCGCCCGCACCCTCGCCACCGGCCTCCTCGCCCCCTCCTGACACCGCCCCAGCCCCGTTCTGGTCATCTGTGGCTCACGGATTCACGGTCAGATCGTGACCAGAACGAGGGTTGCCTGTTCTCAGGAACCTCTCAAGGCGCGTCCAGACGGATCACGGGTGCATCGACCACGCTGTCCCCCATGTCGTACGACGAGTCCCCCGCCGCCCCCGCTCCCGTTCCCGGCCCGCCGCCGCCGCCGACCCGACGGTCGCGTCCTCGCCGGGGGCCGCTGGTCGTCGCGGCGATCGTCGTGCTCGTCGGCTCGGCCGCGGTCGGGCGCGCGGCCGAGAGCACCTGGGGCAGCGGCACCGGCTCGTCGGCGACCGCGAAGGCGACCTCACCGTTCGTCCCCGCCCAGTCGAACGACCCGTGGTCGTCGGGTAGTTCGTCGTCGGGCAGTTCGTCGTCGGGTGGGAGCTCGTCGTCGGGTGGGAGCTCGTCGTCGGGCAACGCTTCGATCGACGTCGACAGCATCGCGAGCTCGGCCAACCCCGCGATCGTCAACATCCAGACGACCCTCGCCGACGGTGAAGCGGCGGGCACGGGGATGGTGGTCTCGAAGTCGGGTGTGGTGCTCACGAACAACCACGTGATCGAGGGCGCGGAGAAGATCCGCGTCGAGATCGGCGTGACCGGCAAGACCTACACCGCCGACGTTGTCGGCTACGACGTCGCCGACGACGTCGCCGTCCTCCAGTTGCAGGACGCGTCGAACATGAAGACGGTGAGCATCGGCGACCCGTCCGGCGTGGACGTGAACGACCCGGTCGTCGCCATCGGCAACGCGCAGGGCAAGTTCGGCACGCCGACGGTTGTGAGCGGGTACGTGTCGGACACGTCGAAGACGATCACGGCCGGCGACGGCGGATCGAGGTCCGAGACGCTGCGTGACATGATCGAGGTGCAGGCCGACATCCAGTCGGGTGACTCCGGTGGTCCGCTGCTCGACGCGGCCGGCGAGGTGATCGGCATCAACAGCGCGGCCGAGATCAGTGGCGGCGGCCAGTTCGGCTTCGACTCGGGTTCGGGTTCGTCGGGTGGTGTGGGATACGCCATCCCGATCGACCGGGCCCTGAAGATCGCCGACCAGATCGCGAAGGGCGACGAGTCGAACGGCGTGTACGTCGGTTCGCAGCGGGCGCTCCTCGGTGTGGGCCTCCAGACCGACGGGTCGCAGGGCTCCGGCAGTTCCGGCAACTTCGGCAATCAGGGCAGCTCCGGCGCCGTGGTCGAGCAGGCGCAGTCGGGCGGTGCGGCCGACGACGCCGGCATCACCGCGGGTGACACGATCGTCGCCGTCGACGGCACGCGCGTCGGCTCGGCCGACGACCTGCGCACCGCCATGGAGTCGCACCACCCCGGCGACAAGGTGAAGGTCGAGTGGGTCGACGCCAACGGCGACTCCCGCTCCGCCACCGTCGAGCTGGGAGCCGGCCCGCCGGCCTGAGGCAGGAGCCGGCCCGCCGGCCTGAGGCAGGAGCCGGCCTAGACGGGAACGGGACGACGGCCGGGGAGGAGCTCGCCGACGACCACGGAGCCGAGCACGAGCGCGGCGCCGAGCATTGCGAGCGGGCTGAGCGACACGCCGTTCACGATCACGTCGAGCGCGGCACCGGTGAGCGGGATCAACATGAGGATCAGCACGCTGCTCGTGGCGCTGAGGCCGCGCTGACCCATCACCTGGAGCGCGAGCCCGACCGCCTGGATCACACCGCACACCGCGGTCGTGACGATCGCGCCCGTCGTGAGATGCCCGAAGCCGCCGACGAGCGCCACCGCCGTTGCGGCGATCGTGACGACAAGGAACTGCACGAAGCTGTAGCGCGCCGGCGAGAGCCGCGGCGCGAAGTACCCGATCGACATGATGTGGAGCGCCACTGCGAACGCGCTCACGAGCGCGAGCGCGTCGCCCGTGCCGATCGCGAGCGTGGCGCCGGTGAGGAAGCACGCGCCGACGACCGCGAGCACGGTGCCGACGATCACGAAGCCCGACGGCGCGCGCCGGGTGACGAGCGCCGTGATGAGCGGCACGAGCACGACCGCGAGGCTGCCGAGGAAGGCCACGTTGGCGGCGGTCGTCATCGTGAGCGCGGCCGACTGGAGCATGAGGAGGGTGAACAGGCACGCCCCGCCGATCGCGCCGCCGACGAGGTACGGACCGGCCCGGTGGCCTGAGGCAAGACCGGAGCGGAGGACGCGCGCCGGATCGAGCGTCGTCTCCGACCGGCGGGCCACGAACGGGAGCACGACCATCGCCGCGACCGCGAAGCGGATGGTCACGAAGCCGGCGGCCGACAGGTCCTCGAGCGCCCGCTGCGCGGGCACATACGTCGTGCCGAACAGGATGGCGGCGGTCGCCACCGCGAGGTGGGCAGCCGGGAGCGGGCGCGCGCGGATCGCGCGTGAGCGGAGCACCGGGTGATCCTGGTCCACCCGGGTGACATGGCGGTGAGTCGGTGGTGACACCCGGGCGTCAGGCCACCGGCTCGGGGATCTCGACGTCGACGGGTTCGGGGTGGGGGACGTCGGCGGCGAGCGAGCCGCGAATCCGTCGGTACATCCAGAGGCCCCAGGTCGCGGCGGTCACGCCGGCGAGACCACCGATGGCCACGCCCCAGCGGGGCCCGAAGGTGTCGGTGATGAACCCGACGATCGGCCCCCCGATCGGGGTGCTGCCGAGGAACACGATCGCCTGCAGCGCGAGCACCCGACCGCGCATCTCGGCCGCCGCCTCGACTTGCACGATCGCAGTCGAGGTGGTGAGGAAGGAGATGCTCCCGGCCCCGACGAGCAGCCCGACGGGGAACGCCCAGGCCAGGCTCGGGACCATCGCGAAGAGGAGCATCGCGACCCCGAAGAACGCGGATGCCCAGGCGACGTCTCGCACGTCGATCGTCTGGCGCCGCGCCGACCACAGCGCGCCGATCAGCGAACCCACGCTCACGACCGAGAACAGCACGGTGAACATCGCGGTGTCGCTGTGGAACGTCCGCGTCACCATCAGGGGGAACACGACGCTGAAGTTGAACGCGAGGGTGCCGACCAGCGCCATCATCGCGAGCGGGATCCACAGCTCGGGAACCCCGCGCACGTAGCGGAGGCCTTCGCGGACCTGGCCCTTGCCGCGCTGGGTCACGGGCGCGGGTCGCAGCTCCGACGGCCGCATCATCGCGAGCGCCACGAGCACCGCGACGTAGGAGACGCCATCGAAGAGGAACGCCCAGCCGAAGCCGACGGTCGTGATGAGGAGGCCGGCGAGCGCGGGGCCGACGATGCGCGAGCTGGTCATGACCGCGCTGTTGAGGCTCACCGCGTTCTGGACGTTCTCCTTCGGCACCATCTCGACCACGAACGACCGGCGCGCCGGGTTGTCGAACGCCATCGCGAGGCCGCCGGCCATGGCGACCGCGTAGATCGCGACCAGCGGCGGCCTGTCCATGAAGGCGAGTCCTGCCATCACGAACGACTGCACCATCGCGAAGCACTGCACGATGAACAGCAGCTTGCGCTTGTCGGAGCGGTCGGCGATGAGGCCGGCCCACGCCGCGAACAGGAGCACGGGCAGGAACTGGGCCGCGACCAGCAGGCCGAGGGAGATCCCGTTCCCGCCGAGCTTGATCACGAGCAGCGTCTGCGCGACCAGCGTCAGCCAGTTGCCCACCTGCGACACGCCCTGACCGACGAAGAACAGCCGGAAGTTGCGGACCGACAGCGATCCGAAGGTCTCGCGCGTCGCGAGTCGGAAGCGCGTCATGGCCGGGTCCCG
>JBBQMI010000222.1:0-4434 GCA_038328825.1 Acidimicrobiia bacterium
ACCGATGAGTTTCGAGCGCGGCTGTTGGAGTTCTACTCCCGGATGCTCGGCTGGCGCGAGATGGAGTCGTTGCGACTCCCGGATCGCCTCACTGTTGGGGTCGGACGCTCCTCGTACATCAACATTCGAGAGCGGCCCGACAGCATGGTGAGTCACGGTTACGAGCACTTCGGCGTCCTCGTCCGCTCCGCGGAGGACTTAGAACGACTCTGGGCCGATCTTGCGACCGAGGAGGACGACGTCCAACTCGAGCCCCTCTCGACCAACGGTGACGGCGAGGGGTCGTTTCGGTTTCGGTATCTCTTGCCGATGGCGGTGGAAGCGCAGTTCTACGCCAGTCTGCTCTGAGTGGGCGCGACCGCCTCGAGGTGCGAATCCAGCGCCTGCGCCCGAACCGCCTGATTGAGTTCGGGGTGGCCGCGATCGCGTTGGGTCAGCCCAGTCGAGATCGTCGCTCGTCATATTCGTCCGGCGAGATCTCGCCCCGAGCCAGACGATCGTCGAGCGTTGCCAACGGGTCGGTCCTCCCTGCTCGCCGCGACGAAGAGACGAGCAGGACGAAACCGACGATAACGAGGATCGGAATCCCCAGCACTGCAACCACGATGACGAGCTCTGTCGGTCCAAGGTTCACGATGCCCCCGATCGATCTGTCGGCAAGAGTATGCGCTTTGCAGCGGACGAGCCACGGGAGGACCCGAGTGGATTACCTCTCTTGCCGTCGTCCACTGATCGTCGCGCGTCACCGATCCGGCGGTAGGGGATGCGAGCATCGCGGAGGCGGTTCCGTCCTGCTCGGGATGGGGCAAACTTTGGGAATGCAGCGGTTCGCGATCCACACCGCGTCGTCGAAGGACGTTCCTGGCCTGCGTGACGTGTATCGCAGATCGTCGCTCTCGAACGAGGGAGACCGGGCCAGTCTCATGGCCCATCCGGAGGTGCTTGCCTTCGACGCGTCACCAGTATCCGAGCAGCGAACGCGAGTAGCCGTCGACGGCGAGCGGATCGTTGGCTTCGCGACCATCCGACTGGTCACGGACTTCGCCGAGCTCGATGACCTGTTCGTCGACCCAGACTGGATGCGACAAGGCATCGGGCGGGCGCTCGTTCTCGATGCGACAGAGATCGCGCGGTCTCTGCTCGCGAAGAGGATCGAGGTGACGGCGAACCCGCACGCTCTCGAATTCTACGAGACCGTCGGCTTCGTCGTTGCCGGCGTCGCAGCGACCCAACTTGGGTCAGGGCTTCGGATGCAGCTCAGCCTCGTGGGGTGAACGACTCTCACACCTTTGGGTTGCTCGCCTTCGAAGGGCACTCCGATCAAGGCAGTGTTCCACCGCTAGCCGCGCACAGAACTGTGGACGTTCCGGTGTCGGAGGTCAGGTGTTGCTGGGGTCGATTCCTGATGCGAGGCGGCCGTGGTGGGTCCATGCGGCGAGTTCGGCGCACACCGTCGAATTGACGGTGTGGTCGTATTCGGTGAGGTCTTCATCGTTGACGCGGGTGCGCCACTCCCCGAAGGCTCCTGCGCGCAGGAACGCATGATCGTCTTTCCAGATCATTCCGGCGTTCGGGATCACCTCAGCCGCCCGTGAGCGCATCCGGTCGAGTGACGCTTCTCGGGCCAGCGTCGCAGCCCGTGCTTGCGAAAGATCGACGTGGAGCGCGTCGGCGAGTCGAAGGATCTCGGTGGGAAGGTCTGCGGAGTAGTCGGCGTAGTGAGACATCACAACGTTCGCGGCATCACGGCGTTGCCAGGCCGTATCCAGATGGTGCAGTACGACGGTGAGATTCACGACTCCGGTGTGTTCGGTAGTGCGGACGAAGCTCCGGAACCGTTCGGCAGGGTCGTCGCTGGGAGCCGGTCGCTGCGGGAGCGTATCGAGGTCGTCGTTGCCGACAGCTCGTCCGCGCAACTCGAGCACTCGGTCGAGATCCATGTTGTCGAAGTGGTGCTCCATCGAAACCATGACGTCGCGAGGGTCGCGTCCAACAACGAGATAGGTGACGCCGTCCACGATGGGCAGGCCATCGAGGGGCGTGTGGGTCTTGATGAACCGCCGGTGTCGCTGCGCCGCGTAGACGGCACGCACGTCGTCGAGTGACCGGACCGTTTGATCCAACCAGGGGGAAAGCTGGCTCATCGGTGCTGGGAAGTCCGGCCCGTCGAAGATCAGCAAGGCGCAGAGCATCTGCGTCCATGTCGTGCCGCACTTCGGTGGCGTGCTGATCACGATGTCTGACGGCCGAAAGGTGAAGCCGTCCCATCGAGCGCTGTCCTGAATCAACGACCGATACCGCACCGTCACCGCCCCACTCTCCCTGCACACCCGAACACCGTCAACACGTGCCGGTCGCAGGGCCGAGTCGAACGTGCATGCGCGATGCAGGCGAAAACGATGACTTCTGCACGCGGTGTGAGGTCTGAACTGCCCCACTGGGGGGCCAGGAGGGCGAGAACGTCTTCGAACAAGCGATGAGCATGGATGCCCTGCTCCTCGGGCGGCGGACCTACGAGATCTTCGCCAACTACTGACCGACCGCTCCAGAGGAGATCCCGTTCACCAGCCTGCTCAACGGCGTCCCCAAGTACGTGGCCAGCCGCACGCTCGCCGGTCCTCTGGGAGCCCGCCTACGATCCGCGCCATGAAGATCGATGGGATGATCCAGACCGCGAATCTCTCCCGCGCCGCGTCGTCGGCGAAGGAGCTCGAGGACATCGGCTACGACGGTGGGCTCACGGCCGAGATGGCCCACGACCCGTTCTTCCCGATCCTCCTCGCCGCGCAGGCCACCGAACGGATCGAGCTCGGCACGGGGATCGCGGTCGCGTTCGCGCGCAGCCCGATGACGCTCGCGAACATCGGTTACGACCTCCAGCGCTTCAGTGAGGGTCGGTTCATCCTCGGCCTCGGGAGCCAGATCAAGGCGCACATCGAGAAGCGGTTCTCGATGCCGTGGTCGAACCCGGCGGCGCGCATGCGCGAGTTCATCCTCGCGATGCGCGCGATCTGGGGCAGCTGGAACAACGGCGAGAAGCTCGACTTCCGCGGCGAGTTCTACCAGCACACGCTCATGACGCCGTTCTTCGACCCGGGACCCAACCCGTACGGCAGTCCGAAGGTCTTCCTCGCCGCCGTGGGCGAGAAGATGACCGAGGTCGCGGGCGAGGTGGGCGACGGGATCATCCTGCACGGCTTCACCACCGAGAAGTACGTGCGCGAGGTGTCGGTGCCCGCGCTCGAACGCGGGTGGAAGCAGGCCGGACGAGCGCGTGCCGATTTCGAGGTCACGGGCCCGATGTTCGTCGTGACCGGCACGACCGAGGAGGAGTTCGCGACCGCGCGCGCGGGCACGAAGCGCCAGGTCGCGTTCTACGGCTCGACTCCCGCGTACCGCGGCGTGCTCGAGCTCCACGGTTGGGGCGATCTGCAGACAGAGCTGAACGCGCTCTCGAAGCAGGGCGAGTGGGAGACGATGGGCGAGCTGATCGACGACGAGATCCTCGCCGCGTTCGCCGTCGTCGGAGAGCCCGAGGAGATCCCCGGTCTCCTGCTCGGCCGCTACGGCGACCTCCTCGACCGCATCAGCTTCTACGCGCCCTACCAGTCGGACCCCGATCGCTGGACCGCCATCTTCGAGCAGCTTCGCCGCGCCTGACTGACCGGAAACCCCCGTACTGGTCATCTGCAGCTGTCCCATGAACGTCAGATCCTGACCAGAACGAGGGCTTGGAGGTCACCGCGCGAAGGCGAGGATCGAGGCGACGCAGGCGTCGGGGTCCTCCATCGGGCCGAAGTGGCCGAGGTCGTGGAACACCTCGAGCCGGGCGTCGGGGAGGCGGTCGACGACCATCTGCGCGAGCTTCGGGTTGATCGCGTCGGTGTGCGCGCCGCACGCCACGAGCACGGGGCACCCGATCTCGCCGAGCCGAGCGTAGAGGCCCGTGGTCGGACCCATCGTGTACATGTCGGCCTCGTCGGCGGGCGCGCACTTCAGCGTCCAGGTGCCGTCGGCCAGGAGTCGTAACCCTGCGTCGACGTACGCGCGCAGGCTGTCGGGGGTCAGCACGTCGAGCGGCGGCTTCGACGCGTACGCGGTGAACGCCTCGTCGGGTGAGCTCCAGGTCGCCCGACGCTTCCGCGCGCCCCGCGAAAGCGGGTTCGACGGATCGGGTGCGAGCGGCTCGCGGCTCGGGAAGACGATCGACTCGAACGCCCAGATGCGTGCGAACGTGCCGGGGCGCATCGCCTCGCCGAACAGGAGCGACGCGCCCCCCTTCGAGTGACCGACGGAGAGCAACGCCGGGTCGCCCGCGAGGCCGAGGTGGTCGACGACCGCGAGCACGTCGTCGGCGAAACCCGACCACGCGTAGCCCTCGGGTGCGGGGTCGCTGTCGCCGTGGCCGCGAAAGTCGAACGACGAGACCCTGCG
>JBBQMI010000223.1:0-4423 GCA_038328825.1 Acidimicrobiia bacterium
AAAGTCGGCGACGGGAACATCCTCACCAGCACCGACCTCGACGAGTGCCACGGCCTCACGAGCACCATCAAGCTCGACGACAAGACGATCACGACGTACCACTACGTGATGACCCAGGACTTCCCCTACTCGGCGAGCTGCTTCCGTGCGAGCGCGATCCAGCCACCGGGCCGACCGGGCTGACGCCCGTGTTCGCCGGGAAGGTCGCGATCGTCACCGGTGGCGCGTCGGGCATCGGCGCTGCACTCGGCGAGGCCCTGCTGACCGCCGGCGCGCACGTGGTGCTCGCCGACACCGACGGCGACGGCGCCGAACGGATCGCCGAGTCGTGGCGCGGCCGGGCCCGCACCAACGGATCCGTCGCCGCTCACACCCTCGACGTGCGCGACGCAGTCGCGGTGCAGGCTCTCGTCGACGCCACCGTCTCCGAGCACGGTCGCATCGACCTGCTCTTCAACAACGCCGGCATCAGCATCGGTGGCGAGAGCCACACGATGGCGCCGGAGCTGTGGGAGCGCGTCGTCGACGTCAACCTCGTCGGAGTGATCCACGGCGTGAACGCGGCGTACCCGGTGATGGTGGGACAGGGCGACGGCCACATCGTGAACACCGCGTCGGCGGCGGGACTCGCGCCGGCGGTGATGACCGCCGCGTACAGCGCGTCGAAGCACGGCGTGGTCGGACTCAGCCTGGCGCTGCGCCCCGAGGCCGCGCTCCACGGTGTGCGCGTGAGCGTGCTCTGCCCCGGCGCGGTCGACACGCCGATCCTCGACCAGCTGCCACCCGCCGACCTCCCACCGCTCCCCGTGGGCACACCCACCGGACGCGAGTACATGCAGATCCTCGGCCTGAAGCCCCGGCCGGCCGCGGCCACCGCACGCGTCGCGCTCCGCGGCGTCGCCCGGAACCGTGCGGTCATCCCGGGCGACGCGACCACTCGCGCGATCTGGTACCTCCAGCGCCTCTCCCCCGCCGCGATGGACCTCGGCGGCCGGTTCTCCGCCCGGCGTATCCTGCGCTCGATGCGGGAGCACACCAGCTCACCGCGGCACCACTGACGCGGGGGATCGCATGCAGCTCTGGACCGAGGAGATCGAGGCGCTGCGCAACGAAGCCCGGGCCGCGGTCGACTCGACCCTGCCCACGATCCTCGAGCTCATGGGCCGAACCGACCACGCGCCCGCCGACGGGGCGGAGGCGCTCGACCGTGACACCCTCGATCGTGACGGGCAGGTCGCGATCGCCCGCACGGCGATGGAGGCCATCTACCTCCCGTCGCCCGAGGCCGACGTCAGGGAGATCGCGGGTGTGCCGTGTCGCGTCTTCACCCCCGACGGTCCCGCGACCGCGGTGTACCTCCACTTCCACGGTGGCGGGATGATGGTCGGCGCACCCGAGATGAGCGACTTCGCGAGCGTCGACTTCCGCGACCGGTTCGGTGTGGCGGTGGTGTCGGTCGACTACCGCCTCGCGCCCGAGCACCCGCACCCGGCCGGCCCCGACGACGGCGTCGCGGTCGCGGCCTGGCTGCTCGAACACGCCGAGCGCGAGTTCGGCTCCGCCCGCCTGCTGCTCGGGGGCGAGTCGGCCGGCGGTTACGTGTCGGCGATCACGCTGCTGCGCATCCGTGACGAGCTCCACGCCGCGCACCGCGTCGACGGCGCCAACCTCGTGTTCGGCGTGTACGACTGGGGTCGCTCTCCGAGCCAACGCGGCATCCGCCCGTCGGCCGGCCCCGACCTGCTCGACCCGGTCGGGATCTCGTTCTTCACCGACTGCTACCTCCCCGGCCTCACCGACGACGAACGCCGCGACCCGTCGATCTCCCCCGCGTTCGCCGATCTGCGCGACCTCCCGCCCGCGCTCATGAGCGTCGGAACGTCGGACCACCTCCTCGACGACACGCTCATGCTCTCGGCCCGATGGGCGGCGGCCGGCAACGAGGTCGACCTGCTCGTGCTCCCCGAGATGCCCCACGGCTTCATGGCGATCCCCGGTGCGATGACCACCGTCTGGGTCGAACGCACCCACGCCTGGTTCGCCGACATCATCAGCCGCCCACCCCGCGCGGGCTGAGCGACTCCTCGGTGTCCGCAGCGCGCACGAAGGCGTCGCGCGTTGCGGGATCGTCGAAGTACACGAGCACCCAAGCACTCGCAGCCCCCGTACGCGCCAGCGCCTCGTAGCGGTGGTTGCCGTCCTGCAACAGGAGACGGCCGTCCTGGAACTCGGCGAGCAGCGGGGGTGGCTCCCACCCTTCCTCGACGCTGTCCTCCATCGAGGAGACGTCCCCTTCCCACTCGTCTTCCTCGATCGGAACGATCACATCGTCTTCCGGGCCCGCGAGTCGTACGAGCCGGTCGAGCGGCACCGAGATGGGGCCCACCCACCAGTGCTCGCGCTGGGCGAGCGCGGCGGCGAGCACGACGTTGTCGCTCCCCTCGCTCGCCAGGAAGTCGCCCACCCACGTTGCGGCTTCTTCGCGAGCGCTCGCGCGTCGCGCCGACGCGAGGTCGAAGCGCCCGTCTGCCATGACCTGAGAGTTCCCTTCGTCCGATCGGGCCAAACCACGGGCGTTGCGCGCAAGGAGACCGGCAGTCAGCCGGCTTCGACCCGCTCCGCCAGCTCGGCGAGCGATCCCACCCGTTCGTAGTCGGCGTCGAGGTGCAGGCCCAGCGGATCCATCAGGAACGGTCGCAGCCCCGCGTTGCGCGCCCCGACGACGTCGAACGCCGGCATGTCGCCGATGTACCAGGCGTCGGCGGGTTCCACGCCGAGCGCTTCGAGCGCGATCGCGAAGATCCGCGGGTCGGGCTTCATGACACCGACGGCCCCGGAGTCGATCACGCACCCGACCTCGACGCCCACGCCCGGACCGACCTGGAGGATCTCGAGCTCCCGGAGGCGAGCACCCATCACGCCGTCGGCGTTGGACACGACCCCGAGCACGACGTTGGTGTCGACGATCGCAGCCAGGCCCTCACGACAACCCGACGCGATCGACAGCCACAGCGCCGCGTCGGCGAACTCGCTGTCGAGGTGGCGGTGCACCTCCTCGATGTCGACATCGCCGACATCGCACGACCGGATGTACGCCTCGAGGTACGAACGCCAGGCGCCGGCCCAGTCGGCATCGACGTCGACATCCGTCGTGAACGTCGCCGCCGCCCGGTAATGGGCGTCGTCGAGGATGTCCTCGGCCACGTCGACCTCGGCCCGGGCGAACGCGCCCACGATTCGGTCGTGCTGCGGGAGCAGGAAGATCCCACCCGAGTCGAAGAGCACCGCAGTCGGCCTGGCCACACGCCCGACGCTACCGGCGCCACGGTACGGGCTGTCACCAGGAGGGGTCGAGCAACATGGTGAGCGCCTCCATCTGCTCGAGGTGGTGCGCGACCGACCGGCTCGGGAAGCGGTAGTTGAGGATCGTCGCGCCCCGGGTGAGGTGCTCGTGGGCCTGCTCGACCACACGATCGGGCTCGACGAGCGGATCGAGCACCGGCTCGGGCCAGAGGGCGACGTCGAGCGGACGGGCGCGCGCGTCCCACGCGGGCGTGTCGCGCACGCGGTCGAGCATCGCGCGCACGTCGTCGGGCCCGATGATGAACGGCACCCACGCGTCGCCGAGCTCCACGGCCCGCCGCAACGACGGCATCGTGCGGCCCCCGACCCACACCGGCAGGTGCTCCTGCACCCCGGTCGGATCCACCACCACGTCTCCGAACGACCAGTGCGGACCCTCGTAGGCCGGCTCGAGGTGGCCCCACGCGGCGCGGATGGCGCGGATCGCGTCGTCGGACCGGGCGCCGCGGCCTTCCAGATCCTTGCCGAGCATCGCGAACTCCTCGGCGAGCGATCCCACACCCACTCCGAGGATGAGGCGCCCCGCGCTCAGACGGTCGAGCGTGCCGTAGTGCTTCACGACCTCGAGCGGATGGTGGTACGGCAGCACGACCATGTTGGTCGCGAGTCGGATCCGTCGGGTCACCGCCGCGAGGTAGGAGAGCGTGGCGAGGAGATCCCAGTACCGCTTGCCCCGACGTGCCTCCACGTCGAGCGGCACCGCGATGTGCTCGCTCGCGGTGAGGTGGTGGTACCCGAACCGATCGGCCGCCCGCGCGATCTCGACGAGATCGTCGACGGTCGCATCGACCTCCCACGCGTTGTGTGCACGCGGGAGGAGGATGACGATCGGCGTGATGATCCCGAGCCGCATGACGCCGACACTACGCGGCACCTCCGGGGAGGCCTACGGTGCGACCTCGGCCGGTGCGGCCGACCGGACCCGTCGGGGGTCGTCGAGCGCACCGGGACGGGCGAAGAGGTAGCCCTGCAGGGTCGCGATGCCGAACTCACGCGCCATCGTCGCCTGTTCCACGGTCTCGATGCCCTCGGCGACGAGACCGAGGCCGAGCGACTTCGC
>JBBQMI010000224.1:0-4406 GCA_038328825.1 Acidimicrobiia bacterium
ATCGTCGAACCCGCTGATGTCGTTGCCGACGACGGCGCCGGCGCGGCACGCCTCCGAGAGCACCGAGGCCCGCCACGTGTCGACCGAGAGCGCAACGTCGAGACGGGCGTGGAGCGCCTCGATCGCCGGGATCACGCGGTCGAGCTCCTCGGCCTCACCGACCTCGGGACCGGGGCCGGCCTTCACTCCGCCGACGTCGAGGAGATCGGCACCGTCGACCACCAACTGCTCGGCGCGGCGGACCAGCGCGTCGAGCTCGTAGGTGAGGCCGGCGTCGTAGAACGAGTCGGGCGTGCGGTTGAGGATCCCCATGACCAACGTGCGGTCGGTGACGTCGTGGACGCGATCGCCGAGGCGGTAGGTCGTCATTCGTCAGGAGATCGTGCCTGCCGGGAGTGCACCCGATCGAGCCTACCGGCGGCCGCGATCACGCACCCCACCGCGATGACCACGAAGATGTTCCGCCCGTCGACGTCGAGCGGCACGAGCGCGGCCGCCGACGCGATCCCTTCGAGCGCTTGCACCAGGAGCACGACCGGTTCCAGCAGCAGCGCGGCCACGACAGGGGCATGGCTCCGGACGACGCCCCCGACGGTGCCGGCGAGCAGACCACCGATCGTGATCGGACCCATGAGCGGCGCGGCGAGCACGTTCGCCGGCAAGGACGCGAGGGGGAGGGTCCCGAACACGGGGATCAGGATCGGCGCGACACCGATCTGCGCAGCGAGCGTGACCGCCAGTGGGCCGCGCAGCAGTTGGGGGCCCCGGAGCCGCGCCGCGATCGGTGCCGACAGCACCGCGATGCCCACGGTCGCCCCGCACGAGAGGAGGAACCCCACCGAGTGCAACAGGAACGGATCCGCGAGCAGTAGCGCGATCACTGCGAGCACGAGCAACCGCAACCCGGAAGCGGGCCGGCCGAGGAACCCGGCGAACATCGCGCCGCCGGCCATCGCCACGGCCCGCAACACCGATGGCTCCCACCGCGTCATCGTGCCGAAGACCACGACCACCGCGACGCCCGCGACGAAACGACCGCGGAACCCGAGCCGACGCAGGAGGGGTCCGACCAACGCGAGCACGAACGCGACGTTCTCGCCCGACACCGCGAGGTGGTGCGTGAGCCCGGCGGCGCGGAACTCCTCGACCGTGGCCGGGGGGATCGAGCGGGTGTCGCCGAGGAGGAGCCCGGCGAGCAACGCCCGCTCGGTGGCGGGAGCAGGACGCGTCCCGGCGAGCACGAGACCACGTAACTCGTTCGCGAGGCGCACGAGCGGCGACGACGGACCCGTCGCGTCGAGGAGGTCGGTGGCCTCGAAGGCCCCGACCGCGTGGCGCCAGCGTTCCCGCGTGTCCCAGCCCGACAAGGGCCGGAACGAGCCATCGAGCCGGACCCGATCGCCGGCTCCGAGGATCCGGAACCGGCCCGCGGCATCGCCCCGAGCCACGACGACCACGATCCGGCCCGAGGTCCGGCCGAGCGCGTCGACCACGAAGCGACTCGGTCCGGCCGGATCCTCGGTGAGCGTGACCCACACCACATCGGATCGGTACGTCGCGACCTTCTCGGTGAGCGGTGAGTGCTCGAGGCCGTGGAGGGCGCGCTGCATCGACGCCGACCCGAGCAGGAGCATCGCGACCACCCCCAGCGCCAACCGGCATCTGCCGCGGTTCCGCGTGGGATCGGAACCGTCGGGCCGACGGGTGACGACGTCGACGAGCGCGATCGCGGCGAGCGAGACCCCGCACGACAGCTCCGGGAGCGCGGGATGACCGCCGACGCGCTCCCCCACCGCGACGCCACCCGCGACGCCGACGAGGAGCAGGAGCGGCCCTCGTGGGAAGGCCACTCAGACGGTGACGAGGTCGCGCAGGTCGGCGAACCGCATCTCCCCGATCCCCCGCACGCTGCGGAGCTCGTCGACGGATCGGAACCCGCCCCGCTCGTCGCGCTCGCGCAGGATCGCGGCGCCGAGCACGGGCCCGATCCCGGGAAGGGCCTCGATCTCGGCCTGCGTCGCGGTGTTGAGGTTGAGCAGGCCGGTTCCTGATCCGGTGGAACCGTCGGTCGACCCGGCCGCGGCTGCGCCCGTCGCTCCGACCGCGGTCGCCGGTCGGCCGGGGATGCCGACGCCGATCCGTTGGCCGTCGGCGACCTTGGCCGCGAGGTTGAGCTGGTCGAGGTCGGCCTCGGGTCGGGCTCCGCCGGCAGCCTCGATCGCGTCGACGACCCTGGCGCCCGTGCGCAGCCGCACGATCCCAGGGCGCACGACCGCGCCCGCGACGTGCACGACCAGTTCGGTGCTTCCCCCCTTCGCCCTGGTGGCGGCCCCGGTCGCCGACGATGTCGCGTTCGACGGGCGGGTGGTCGACGCGGACGCGGACGTGCGCGTGGCTTCGGCCGCGGTGCGCGCTGCGCCGGAGCTCTCCGACGCGCCCGCACCTCCGACGCCGACGCGGTACCAGACGAGACCGGCGACGAGCGCGCACGCGAGGAGTGCCGCCACGCCGACGCGGGCGTCGCCGCGGATCCGGTCGAACCACGCGAGGGTGGCCGGCCGCCGACGCGGGGTGTCTTCGTGCCCCCAGAACGCGAACGACGCGAGCGGATCGAGGCCGGGACGATCGGCGACGGGACGATCCGTGACGGGCCGATCGCCGGGACGCGGATCCGACCCCGGCGGACGGAGTCGGTCGAGTGGAGCCTGGACGTGATCGGATGCGGACACGGTGACCTCCTGCGGGCGCGTGGAACCAACAGGAGGAAGTGCCCGGGGAGGTCGGTGAGAAACTACCCGCCGTCGAGCGCGGCGGAAAGGGTCCGGGCCTCGGCTTCGAACGAGATGGCCCGGTACGCGTCCCAGTGGCCGAGACCACGGCCCCGACCCCGGACGTACTCGGCCAGGTACGCGGCGAGGAAGCGGATCACACCGCGCTCGCGCCACTGGCGCACGTGGACCATCTCGTGGGCGAGGAGCGCCGGGTCGTGCTCGTGACTCCGCCGGATCAGCACCCACCGACCGAGCGTCATCCCTGCGGTACCGGGCGCCAACCATCCGACGACGACCACGCGGGCCCGGGCCCGGTCGAGCGGAGGGACGTGGACGAACGAGACCCGTTCCTCCGCGGTGAGACGGCGGGCCGCCGGTGCCCGCACCGACGTCAGCCGGTGACGAAGTTGACGAGCTTCCCGGGAACCACGATCACCTTGCGGATCGTCGCGCCGTCGAGCAACTCGGCGATGCGCGCGTCACCGCGCGCGGCCGCCTCGGTCGCGGCTTCGTCGGCATCGGCCGGTACCACGACCCGGGAGCGCACCTTGCCCTTGATCTGCACCGGGATCTCGACCGTGTCGTCGACGAGCAGCGCCGGGTCGGCGACCGGGAAGTCGGTGAACGCCAGAGTACCGGCGTGACCGAGTCGTTCCCACATCTCCTCGGCGACGTGCGGCGCCAGCGGAGCGACCATGAGCACGAGCGGGATCACGACTTCCTCGGGCGCGTCACCGCGCTCGGAGACGACCTGCGTCAAGCGGTTGTTGAGCTCGAACAGCCGCGCGATCGCGGTGGTGTACCCGAGCTCGTCCATGTCGTGCGCGACCGCGTCGATCGTGCGGTGTAGGAGTCGACGGGTCTCGTCGTCGGCCGGCGCGGCGCCGACACGCGCCTTACCGGTCTCCTCGTCGACCACGTTGCGCCAGAGCCGCTGCAGGAACCGGTGGACGCCGATGATGTCGGTCGTGTTCCACGGACGGCTCGCGTCGAGCGGACCCATGAACATCTCGTAGAGGCGCAGCGTGTCGGCGCCGTACTGCTCGTAGACGTCGTCGGGCGTGACGACGTTGCGCAGGCTCTTGCCCATCTTTCCGTACTCGCGGTCGACGGGTTCGCCCTGGAACAGGAACTCGCCGGCGCGCTCGGTGACCTCCGACGCCTCGACGTAGACGCCGCGCGCGTCGGTGTACGCGTCGGCCTGGATGTAGCCCTGGTTGAAGAGCCGTTGGAACGGCTCGGGGGTATGCACCTTCCCCAGGTCGGAGAGCACCTTGTGCCAGAAGCGCGCGTACAGGAGGTGCAGTACCGCATGCTCCACGCCGCCGACGTAGAGGTCGACTCCCCCGCTTCCCGAGCCCATCCAGTAGCGCTCGGCCTCGGTCGAGACCAGCTCGTTCTCGTTGGTGGGATCGAGGTAGCGCAGGTAGTACCAGCACGAACCCGCCCACTGCGGCATCGTGTTGAGCTCACGCAGGTACGTCTTCGGACCGTCACCGAGGTCGGCGTCGAGCGTCACCCAGTCTTCGGCGCGCGCGAGCGGTGGGTCGGGCAGGCTCTCCTCGTCGTGCTCCACGATGCGGGGCGCGAAGTCGGCGATCTCGGGGAGCTCCACCGGCAGCATCGACTCGGGGA
>JBBQMI010000225.1:0-4404 GCA_038328825.1 Acidimicrobiia bacterium
AGGGCATGTAGAGGTGCGTCGCCCAGTCGAGCGGGTTGTCGGCGAAGGGGACGTAGCCCTGCGAGGGGAGGAGCTGACGCTGGACCGCGAGAATCCCGATGAGGATCATCGCGACCCAGAAGTCGGGCGCGGCGAGCCCGGCGCTGGTGCCGAAGGTCACGATGCGGTCGACGAGGTGGCCCGGCCGGGTCCCGGCGATCACCCCGAGCGGGACGCCGACGAGGATCGTGAACACCAGCGCACCGATCGCCAGGCTGAACGTGACCGGGAACCGGAGCCGGATCTCGTCGGCAACCGTCCGGTTGCGCAGGAACGACGTCCCGAGATCGCCGCGGACGACCCCGCTGAGCCAATGGCCGTACTGGCGGAAGACCGGTTCGTCGAGATGGAGTTCTTTGCGGATCTTGGCAACGGTCTCGGGCTTCGCGTTCTGCCCGCCGGCGAGCGTCTGGGCGGGATCCCCCGGGATCAGCAGCGAGAGGCCGAACACGACGAACGACACGATGAGGAGCAGGGGAACCAGCGCGACGATGCGCCGGATCACGTAGCCGATCACCGCGTTCGCTCCGCCACCCTCAACTCTTCGTCTTGAGCGTCATCGCGCTGAGGTTCGGCGGATCGCAGATGTTCGGCTGACCGCCGACGGTGCCGCCGACGCGGGCCTTGTCGTACGCGAGGAACTGCGGCATGAACGCGATCGGCACCTCGAGCGCCTCGTCGGACACGATCTTGGCTGCCTCGCGCGTCTTGGCCGCCGCGACCGCCGGGTCAGCCGTTCCCTGCGCCTCGTTCACGAGCTGGGTGATGTCGTCGCGCTCGGCGCCGTTCCAGATCGCGACGAACTTGAACTTGGCCCACTGGTCCTCGTACGTCCCCGGGAAGTACTTCGTGGCCAGCCGAGCGGCTGCGAACGCGTCGCCCTTGCCCGCGATGTAGTACTGGGTCGCGATGTCGGTTCCGAGGATCCGTTCGATCTTGGCGTTGATCCCCACCGCCTTGAGCTGGTCCTGGAGCAGCGCGCCCTGACGCTCCATGTTGGCGATGTTGCCGCCGGGGATGACCATGGTGAAGTCGAACCCGTTCGGGTAGCCCGCCTGGGTGAGCAGGTCCTTGGCCTTCTGCGGGTCGTACGGGTAGGCGTCGGCGACGTCGGGGTTGTAACCGGGCGACGACGGTGGGAGGGCCTGGTCGGCGGGCTCGCCCTGACCGTCCTGCACGATCTCGTTGATCTTCTTCGTGTCGATCGCGTACCGCACCGCCTGGCGCACGAGCTTGTCGGTGAAGGGCGAACCCTCCTTGGTGCGGAACTGGAGCTGGAGATAGGCCGTTGTCGGCTGGATCACCACGTCGGCGTCGGGATCGTCCTTCAACGTCTTGTACGACTCCGCTTCGAAGCGGATCAGGTCGACGTCGCCGGCCTTGAACGCGGAGACCGCCGGCGGCCCGGTGCTCGTCTGGGTGAACGTGATGCCGGGGAAGTCGTACGTTCCGGTGTCCCAGTAGTCGGGGTTCTTCACGAGCGCGATGGCCGAGCCGGGAGTGAACGCGTCGAACTTGAACGGACCGGCACCGACCGGATCGGTCGACGCGGTCTTGTACGACTTCGGCGCCATGATCATCCCGTCGCGACCGGAGAAGGCGTACGGCAGCTGGATGCCCGTGTCGGCATTGAGGTTGAGCCGCACCGTGAGCGGATCGACGACGTCGATCGTGTCGATGATGTCGAGCGAGGTGAGCTGGTCGTTGGTGTTGTTCTTCTCGAGGCCCGCCTTCACCGCCGCGGCGTCGAGGGGGGTGCCGTCGGTGAACTTCACCCCGGGTCGCAGCTTCAGGATCAAGGTGCGGCCGTTGAGCTCCCAGCTCTCCGCGACGCCGGGCGTGACCTTCTGGGCGTCGACGTCCCAGTGGAACAGCGTGTCGTAGATGTAGAACATCGGGATCTGGTCGCAGTCGCCCTTGCTCTTCGACACGTCGAAGGTGTTGGTGAACTGCGCGCTGAGGTCGTACCCGTAGCGAAGCGACTTCCCGGCGCCGCCACTTCCGGCACCGCTGCACGCCATGAGCCCCGCCGCCCCGACCACCAACGCAACGATTCCCGCCACACGCCTGTAGCCCGTACCTGTCGTCGCCACCTCGGCCCCCCGGGGATTCGAACGTGGTGAACCCACGCGTGCTCTCCGCAGCATATGACGCCGGCGTCACCTCTACGAGGTTTCCCGACCACTGGTCCCCCGTCTTCGTTCGACGATCTCGATCAGGGCGTCCGCGGCGAGCACCACGATCGCGAACCACGCGAGCTGGTTGACCCGGCCGAAGTAGGTCGGCCACTCGAACCGGGGCGGAAAGTGATGGCGGTGCTGTTGCACCACGATGTAGAGGCCGCACATCGCCACAGCGAGCGCCGGGAACAGCCGGAGCACCGCTCGGGCACGGCGCCACCGCAGCGCGCCGAATGTCGCGGCCGCGACGAGCGGAGCGGCCCAGGGCTGCACCAGCACACCGGCGAGGAGGCCTGCGACGACCGGGACCCCGACGAGCACCGCGGACCCCGGGATCCCCGGTCCTGCGCCTCCGTCCGGCGCGACCAGGATCGGTGCGGAACCGGCGAGCGCAACGGTCGAGATCGTGTCGGCTTCGGTCGTCACCTCGGATCCGGTCGTCGCCGGGACCGCATGCTTGCGGCGGCGCAGCCGGATCCCGGTCCACCCGACGATGCCCAGCGCGAGCACGGCGACGACCCCCGAGATCGCGAGGGCGGAGTCGACCACCCGCTGCGGAGCCCATCGCAGCGACACGGTCATCGGTCCTCCGTTCGTGCCTGGCCGCACCAGCCATCCGTTGGCGTAGCCGTCGACGAGCGTCGAGGTCCCGAGATCGGTGCCGTCGGCCGATGCCTGCCAGCCCGCGTTGTCGCTCTGACCGAGCACGAACCAGAACGGCGCGTCGGCGCCGGTGATCCGGACGGTTGCATGGTCACGATAGGTCTCGGTCACCCGCACCGTCGGGGCGCCCGCGCGCACCTCGGTGCCGATGTTGGGCGATCCCGCGGCCACCTGCTCCACCGACGCCGGCGCGCCGCCCGCGGCCGACGACAGCACGAACCGATCGATGTCGATGCCGGGGCGGCGGCCCTCCTCCGTGCGGAGCTCGTGGCGCCCCGCCGACAGCACCCTGCCCGGTTGGCACGCCTCGAACGACGTTCCCTCGCGCCGCTCCGCGTCGGCGGTCGTGCCGGTGAGGCGGATCGGGAGCTCGTTCCCGTCGATGGCGACGAGGCCGGTCCGGCAGGTGGCGTCGAGCCGCGCGGGCTCGGGTGCCCGCCGCACACCCGGGATCCCGAGCTCGGCGATGGCGACCGGAGCGGTGATGGGGTTCCCGGTGAAGTATTCGGTCACCTCGCGCGGGTGCACGGCCGTCACGATCACCTTCAGGTCGGTGCCGGTGACGGCTTCGAAGTCGAGCGGGATCGTCGCGGTCGCGTTCTCTGTCGGGCCGTCGGGCACCGACGGCACGTCGACTTCGCGCACAGTGCCGTCGCCCGATGCGATGCGCAGGTGCGCGGGGGTCGAGTGCCGGCCGTCGGCGAACACGGCCAGGTCGAGGTGGTCGAACGTGACCGGACTCGGCAGCTCGAGCGAGATCGACTGACCGTCGGGGCTCGCGAACGGCGTCTGCCACGCAGTGGTCGGGTCACCGTCGATCGCCGACGACGCCCGGGCGCGCAGATCCCCGGGGAGCCGCGCCGACGAGTCGGCGGTGACACCCCCGGCGGTGGCGTCGGCGATCCCGAACAGCAAGTCGAGCCTGCTGTCGGCAACGGCGGCGTTGAACCGCACCGTGCCGCTCGCACCGAACGACCGCTCCGCCGGGACCTCGAACTCCCGGTCGAGCTGCAACTCGGGGTCGTACCGGGGCGGGAGCGGCACGGTGCGTTCGCGGGTCATCGTGTACACGAGCGGGTGGCGCAGCGAATCGGACGCGGCCGCGTGCACGAGATCGGTGGGCATGCGCACGACCTCGTGGATCCGCACCGGCTTCGCTCCGGGCGCGTCGTCGCGCATCCGCACCTCGGCCAGGCCCACCGCGCTCATGCCGTCGTACGTGTCGGCCCGACCCCGGTTGTTCCCGACGATCTCGAGGTCGAGCGTGTGGAACGAGTGCTTCGGGAAGCGGACCGTCTGCCCGGCCGCAGTGCGCGAAGCGTCGTCGAGCGTGACGGTGACGGGATCGTCGCCGTCGAAGCGCAGCCGCAGGCTGGTGATCCACCGGTCACGGGGGCCGTTGAGCGACTGCACCAGCTTGATCCGGTCGGTCGTGATCGGTCGCGTGAGCGCCACCTCGAGGTGCTCACCGTCGACGGGCGAGAACGCGCCGACCTTCCACGCGGTGAACGTGTCACCGTCG
>JBBQMI010000226.1:0-4395 GCA_038328825.1 Acidimicrobiia bacterium
TCGCAGGCCTGGGGACCGGCACCATGACGAGCGAAACCGATGACACCGCGGACGCGCGTCGATTCCCCCGATGCGCTCGCCTCGCCATCCACCGCGATCGGACAGAACGTCAAGGGGTGCTCCTCAGCACGCAACATCGCCAGTAGACCCTGACGGCCATCGACATGCGCGAGGACGTGGCCGGTCACACCTCACTGCCGGTCCGGTCCGGTCCGGGCTCGCGCACCTCGTCGCCGTCACCCAGGGTCGGATCGCAAACCCTCAGGCCGACGCGTGGTGCCGGGCGGCGACCATCCGACGCATGCCGTCGCGCCAGTCGACGGTGGTGGTGCCGACCAGCTCGTGCATCTTCGTGGTGTCGATCACCACGCTGCCGATGGTCTGCTCGGTCTCCACGAACGCAACCGGTTTCCCGACCGCGTCTCCAAGGAGCTCGCACCACTCCTCGAGGTCGACGGGCTCGCTCCCGCCCCAGTTCACGGTGGTCGCGGGCACGCTCGCGATCTCGAGCAGGCGCGGGAGCATGCGGAGGATGTCGGCTTCGTGGATCGGGTTGAACCGGTTCGGACGATCGGGGTGCACCGGCACGGGTTGGCCGGCTTCGATCATCGCGAGGTGGAACGCCGGCCAGCCGCCGTTGTCGCCGTAAGGGACGTTCAGGCGGGCGACCGTCACCGGCAGGTCCCACTGGCGGGCGCCGGTGCGGGCGACGGTCTCGGCCGCGATCTTCGAGATCGAGTATGTCTCCATGATCGGGCGGTGGTTGTCGCCGAGCGAGTCGGACTCGGCGAGCGGATGCAGACCGGCGGGTTGGTACACGCCCGTCGACGAGCACTGCAGCCACGCGATCGCGGTGCGACAGTGGGCCATGAGCAGACCGGTCGCCTCGGCGTTCGCGGCGAGATCGACGTCCCAGCGGTTGCTCTTCACGACGGCCAGGTTGAGCACGTAGTCGACGTCGTCGGGAACGCCGTCGAACTCGCCGCTCGCGAGGTTGGTCTCGATGCACGTGACCCCGGCGGCCTCGAGCCGCGCGCGTGCCGCGACGTCGCGGAACCGCGCCACGCCGATCACGTCGTTGTCGGCCGCGAGCGCGAGCGTGAGCGGGAGCGCGACCTGGCCGGTCGGACCGGTCACGAGGATTCGAGCGCCGGAGAGCGGTGGTGCATCCATCGGCCCACCGTACGCGGGCGTCAGCAGAAGATGCGGAACGACACGACCTTGCCCGGCTCGCGGGCCCGACTGCCCCACTCGTCGGCGAGCGCGTCGACGATCCTCAGACCCCGGCCACCCTCGTCGTCGGGCGTGCGGAGGCTCGGCAGTCGCGGATCGTCGTCGCCGACGTCGACCTCGAGGACGTGGTCGTCGTGGCGCATGTCGACGGTGAAGGGCGTCCTCGCGTGGAGCACGGCGTTCGTCGCCAGCTCCGAGACGAGCAGGGCGGCGGTGTCGTAACCGCGCTCGGCACACCCCTCGCGCTCGAGGAACGCCACCACGGCGTGACGGGCCCGCGTCACGCTCGAATCCTCACAGAGGAAGGTGGTGATCGTTCGGGCCATGACGCGCCCGTGCCCGCCCGTCGGTGAGCCGAAACCTCTGTCGACGTCGGGAAGACGTCGGGCTCAGGAACCGGCGCCGGGGATCTGCTCGGGCTGCTCACCGGGCGGAACCGGTGCACCAGGCCCATCGAAGCCCCGGGTAAGTCGATCCCGCACCCAACCGAGGCCGTCGGCGCCGCTCATGGCCTCGGGCCAGCCCGAGAGGACCTGCTGGACCGCGTCGGCGGAATCGATGGTTCCCAGCACCTCCACCAGCACGAGCTTCGCCGGCATCGGCACCATGTTCTCGTCGCCGAGGCCGTCGCTGATGATCGAACCCTCCGGCTCGCTCATGGCGTACAGCTCGCCCGTGTCGCGGACCCACGAGATCTCGTACCGGACGCCGTCGGCGTCGTGCCAGTCACGGCCGAACTCCGACTCGTCGGAGGCTCGCCTCCGGGGGTCTCCTTCGTAGAACTGGTCGATGTCCACCTGAACCTCCGGGGCGTGGGCCCGCATCCTGCCACGGGCACGGCCTCACGTTGCGTCGGAATCGTGCCTTCAGGAGGCCCGGGACCGCGCCGTTACCCGGAAATGCTGAATTCTTTCGTTGGCTCGACCCGATCAGACCGTCGGCGGCCCCTGCTGGCCCTCGCGACGATCGCGTTGCTCGCCGGTCTTCTCGTGCTCCCGGCGTGCAGCAGCAAGGCCGAGGCCGCGACATTCCAACGCGAAGCAGTCGACACACCGACTCCCAACGCGTTCATGAAGAGCGTCGGTACCGACCAGGCAGGTGTGCACGCGCCCGCGAACGTCGTGGCGCGCGCCTACTCGGCGAAGACGCCCGGCCTCTACGGCGGCTCCGGCGACAACGCGGTCTGCGATCCCACCGCGCTCGCGAGCTTCCTGGGCGCCAACCCCGACAAGGCGAGCGCGTGGGCGAAGGTGCTCGACATCGACACCGCGAACATCGAGTCGTACATCAAGACGCTCACGCCGGTGATCCTGCGGACCGACACCGCGGTCACGAACCACGGCTTCAAGGACGGCAAGGCCACGAGCATCCCCGCGGTGTTGCAGGCGGGTACCGCGGTGCTCGTCGACGATCACGGCGCGCCCGTGGTGAAATGCGGCTGCGGGAACCCGTTGACCGCGCCGCCGTCCACCAAGGACGGCTCGTTCACGGGCGCGGCGTGGAGCGGCTTCACGCCGGAGACCGTGACGACCGTCGAGCCGGCGCCCGAACCCGTCGCGACCCTCGTGATCGCCGACCCCTCCGGCGCGGGCATCGTGCGCCCGATCGGCACCACCGGTGACGGCGACACCCCCTTCGATCCGGCCACGATGACCGTCCCCGGCGACGAGCCGACCGCGACCACACCCGGCGGAGCGGGCACCACGACCGGCGTCGACGACCCCTCCGGCGGATCCGCGGCTGCGACCGACGGAGCTTCGAGCGCGGCTGCCGACTCCCAGACCGACGCGGATGCCAACCCCGCCGAGAACCCCGAGGGCTCCACGACCACCGCACCGGCCGACGACCCGACGGCCTCGGCGACCGAGGGGTACACGTTCTCCGGTACCTCGACACCCGGTCCCGAGTGCTTCAACGTGCCGCCGAGCTCGGTGAACGTCGAGGTCACCGGCACCGGGAGCAACCGCCGCGTCACGCTCCCCTCCGCCTCGGCGCCCGGCTTCGACGGGCTCGTGTTCGCGGTGAACGCCGACGGGTCGATCGACGCCGACGTGTCGTACTCCCCGCCCGGCGCAGCCGGCTTCTCGGTGACCTACCGGTTCCAGGGTCAGCTCACGATGAACGACCCCCCGACCCCGTCGACGGTCACCGGGAGCCTGACCGTCTCCGGCGGTGGCGTGCCCGACTGCGCCGTCCGGTACGACGCGAGCGGTCAGATCGCGCCGACGCCGACGTCGAGCGATCCGGCACTCTCGGCGAACAGCATCACGACCTACCTCGCGACCTACGGCATGGCGAACAGCGCCGATGCTCCCGGCGGGACCGTCACGCGAGACTGCGCACGCTCCCGCTTCCTCGACGACCCCTTTGCCATCACCATCCGAGTCCGGGAGGGCGTGGACCGGGGCGAGGTCAGGGTCGTCGGGAACGGTTGGAACGACGGGAGCGTCGCGTGGGGCAGCGCGCTGCCGACCCGCGACCTCCGTGGTCCGGTGGAATCCGACGGATCGTTCGCCGTGGGCGGCGACCGCACCTACGACGGAACGCTCCTCGAGGGCGACTTCTCGGCCCGGTGGAGCGGCAACGTCGCGGCAAGGCGTACGCGACCGGCCGAGTTCCCCCTCACGATCCGCCAGACCTGGCACCGCGACCGCGACTTCGTCAACTGGCTCACGGCCTCCGGCGGCCCCGAGGACTTCACCTGCTCATTCCAGGTCCTCGCGATCCGCCAGGGCTGATCGGTTCGCCGGCCAAACGGTCGCGGGCCGGAGTCAGCCGGTCGTGACCTGCTCGATGCGCGCGAGGGTCTTCTCCATGTTCTCGCGCGTCTTCGCGCCGCCCTTGCGCACGAGTGGCTTCGTGATCGCAGACTCCTGGGAGATGTCCCAGCTCTCGCGCACGAGCGCACCGCCGTCGACGGGCTCGATCTCGTAGCGCCAGATCCGACCACCGGCCCAGCTCCCCAACCGGGTCGGACCGCGCGTCTGCCACGCGATGCGACGGTTGTCGTCGAACTCGATGACCGTGCTCACCATCGAATACGGGATGCCCATCTTCATCGACATCCCGAACGTGCTCCCGAGCGCGAGGCGTTGCGAGCCACCCTTCGCGTCGCGCACGCTGCCCGATCCGTCGATCTCCCGGTGCCGGCTGGGATCGGCC
>JBBQMI010000227.1:0-4393 GCA_038328825.1 Acidimicrobiia bacterium
CGGATCCCGATCTCCCGAAGCACAGGGGCATCAGCGCGCTGATCGTCGACATGCAGACACCCGGCGTCGAGGCCCGCCCGTTCGCGGAGCTGAGCGAGCCCGGCTTCTTCGACTTCAACGAGGTCTTCTTCACCGACGCACGCGTCCCGCGAGAGAACCTCCTCGGTGAGCTGAACGCCGGTTGGCCGATCACGCAGGGCTCGCTCGCGCACGAGCGGGCGATGCTGTGGATCTCCTACGCCTACGACGTGCAGCGCGCGGTCGGCGCGCTGCAGTCCCTCGGTGACCGACCCGGCCGCGACGGGACGCTCCAGCGAGACGACGCCCGCTACCGCGACGAGGTCGCGGGGTTCGCGATCGACGCCCAGGCGCTCATGCTCATGGGGTACCGGGGTTTCTCGAAGTTCATGAAGGGCCGCTCCTCGCCGGAGCACTCGTTGCTCAAGCTCTACGGGAGCGAGACGGTGCAGCGGTGCATGCTGGCCGGCACCGAGGCACTCGGTGCCGATGCGGTGGACGTCGACCTCCTCGGACCGCCGATGTGGCGCGAGGGTTCATGGGCGATCCAGTACCTGCGGTCGTTCGGTGGCACCATCCCCGGTGGTACGAGCGAGATCCAGCGGAACATCGTCGCCGAACGTGTCCTGGGCCTTCCCCGCAGATGAGCGCAGCCGACCCGCCCGGGGCGGCGGGACCCCTGCTGTCCGACGCCGAGATCGCAAGGATGTCGACGGCCTTGTGGCAGCAGGCCCGGGCGGCCATCGCCGACGGTGACACCGAGCGGGGCCTGGAGCTGCTCGATGCGGCCGTCACCCAGTGGCGGAGCCTCCAGGAGTACTCGATCAACTGGATCACCGTGCTGCTGAGCTTCATCGCCGACGAGCTCGGCGAGGACGCAGTCGAACAGGCCCTGCGCCGCACCGGCGACGACTTCGTCCGCCCGCGTCGGACCACCGGGACCGATTGGGGATCGCTGCCTGCTTCCGCGCGCGCCAAGGTCATCGCCCGGGCGATGGTCGCGAACTTCGGGGCGGTGGAGGTCGACGAGGACGACGAGAAGATCGTCCTGTCGTTCCGTTGCGGCAGCGGTGGTCGCCTGATCGACGACGGCCGGTACGAGGGCGAGCACGCCTACACGACGCTGCGCGAGCCCGCGGGCCGCACGTTCATGCGCGACGAGCTCCCGGTCTACTGCGCGCACTGCTCGGTGAACAACGAGATCCAGCCGGTCGAGTGGGGCGGTACGCCGACGAGCATCGAGTATCCACCCGAACGTCGGGGTGATCCGTGCGTGCACCACATCTACAAGGACGTCACTCGCATGCCTGCTGAGGTGTTCGAGCGGATCGGCCGCGAACCTCCCCGCGACCCCGACCAGGTTCGGTAGCCCGGATCTTCACCCGCGTCAGCGCCGCAGGAGGTTGCGGCACAAGGTCGGCTCCACCACGCGTTCGATGATCTCGCCGCCGAACGTCGTGGCGACGGGCCCGCCGACGTCGTTGCGACCGACCGTCGCGTCGTCGGTCGGGCGGACGATCGTGCTCAGCCCGAGCACCTCGCGACCATCGAGCCGGACCACGACGTTCCCGATTCGGGTGTCGGCCACGATGTCGACCCGCCCGGTGCGGTCGGATCGGAGCCGTTGCGGCGCGCTCTCGTGCCACGCGTCGTCGATGCCCTGGGCGAGGTACCCGAACCGGACGCGACCGTCGGGAAGGGTGCGGGCCGCGATGTAGCTCGCGCCTCCCGGGGTGCCTGTCGTCACGAGCGGTTGCCAAGTGGTCGGCGCAGCGCCGGGGAAGCGGACGTCCAGGTGGTAGCGGCCGGTGGCCGGAGTCCGTTCGAGCGCGCGCCACCCGTTGCCGAGGGAGAAGTAGAGGCCGTCGCAGTCGCCGACCACGAAGAGGGAGCCCGCGGGCAGGGGCTCGGCCGGGAGGATGCTGCCGTGTGCGACGTCGGGGGGAGCGCCGCCGGGAACGTGGCGGTGCAGGTCGTACTGGAATCGGAGGAAGCTCGCGAGCTGGGACCGGGGGACGCCCGGGTTGAGCTTGCGCTGGTAGAGCGTGGCCAGCGAGAGGTTGATCGCGACCGATACGACCGCGAGCACCACGACCCCGCCCCCGACGGCCTGCAGGAGTCGTTGCTTCCGGCCGGTCCGGGCCCGCCCCCGCGCGAGTCGGAACAGGAGGTGCAGACCAGCAACCGCGAGGAGGACGAGCACCGGCATGAAGTCGGACAGGTACCGGTGCGCGACGAACGCGATCGTCAGGGTGACCAGTGACGCGGCGATCGCCCCGACCACCGGTGCGCGCAGCACCCGCAGGGAGGGACCGCCTGTCGCCGGTGGTCGCACGGCTCCGCCCAACCCGAAGAGCGCGAGCACGGTCAGCGCCGGCATCGACGCCGGCACGCTCGAGCTCATGTCGAGGGTGTCGAACGTCGCGCCGCCGAACACGTGGGCCCTGGGTGGGAACGCGATCCAGGGGAAGAGGCCGTCGACGCGCAGCGCGTCGGGCCGCAGGAACTGGACCAGCGTCGTCGGCAGGAACTTCGCGCCGAACAGGCTGCCGCCGTTCGCGGCGAGCGCGGCCCGGCGGGCGGCATTGATCTGCGAGAAGTACTGCTGGTCGAGGGGGAGCGAGAAGAGGGTGCCGAACTTCGCGAAGTTGACGCCGGCGTACAGCACGATCGGAACCGCGACGGCGATGCCGAGCGGGATAGCCATCGCGAGGCCGCGGGCGTCGTCGGGCAGACCGAACCACCGCCGGGTCGGCGACCAGAGGCTCGCGACGAGCAGCACACCCAGCGCGGCGACGGGACCGGCGCCGACCGAGCCCCGCGTGAGAAACGCGAGCGTTGCGAGGCCCGAGGCGAAGACGAGATCGCGCCGTCGGAGCGCGGTCGCGTAGGCGACCACGAACTCGAACGCACCGATCGCGAGCGCGGCGCCCCACAGCTCGGCCTCGTGGTACACGAACGCGCGGCTCGCGAGGAAGAGGAAGACCGATCCCGCGCCGACGAGGAACACGAAGCCACCGGTCGCCCATCGTTCGAGACGGGTCGCGGGCCGGTCTGGGCTCACGAGGAGCCGGATCCGGCGGCTCAGCCGCGTCGTGAACACGAGCGCGACGGCGAAGGCCGCGAGCATCGAGAGCTGGGTCAGGCGACCGTCGAGCGACCGCGTCAGCAGGGTGACGGGCACCCGGAGCGCCGCGGGCCACGGGCCGTAGTAGGTGTAGGCCTTGCCGTCGATCAGGAACGCCTCGAAGCCGAGTGGTTTCGCCGCGACGTTCCAACGGAAACTCGCGAAGCTGTGGGCCTGGAGGTCGTAGAACCCCCCGAGGGGGTCGCGGTGGAGCAGCGTCCAGTGGCCCGAGAGCAGGATCGCGACGAACAGGATGCCTGCCGCGATTCCCCCGATCCACGGGGCCCAGCTGCCGCCGCGCGGCGCGGGCGTCAACCTCGGAGCACCGTTCCCGGTCGTGCTTCGACCGCGTCGGCGACGGGTGCCCCGTCGACCCTGATCGCGGTGCCGTTCACGAGGACGTGCTGCATGCCGACCGGCGCGTCGGCGACGAGCCGTTCACCGTTCGCGGGGAAGTCGCGGACCCGTCGCAACGGTCCCGGCGCGACCGTGTCGGGGTCGAAGACCGCGATGTCGGCGGCCATGCCTTCCCTGAGGATGCCGCGCCCGTGGGCCCCGTCGAGACCGAACACGGCGGCGGGTTCGCCGGTGAGCTTGTGCACGGCGCGGGGCAGGTCGATCACCCCGCGTTCGCGGACCCAGTTCCCGAGCAGGTCGGTCGAGAAGCACGCGTCGCAGAGCTGACTCACGTGGGCGCCCGAGTCGGCGAGACCGATGAGCAGCCCGTCGCGCTGCAGCAACCATGCGATCGCGTCGGGATCGTTGTTGGCGAGCACCGACCGGAACCGGGGCTCGAGGTCTTCGTCGAGGGAGACGTCGAGCATCACGTCGAGGGGCGTGCAGCCGCGTTCGGCCGCGATGTCGACGACGCGTCGGTCGACGAGCTCGGGATGCGCGGCACTCTCGGCGACCTCGACCGACGCCCAGTTCGGCTTGAGCAGGATCTCGTGGTCGAGCTCGCGCAACGCCCGGGTCCGCCACTCGGGATCGGCGTAGCGCTCGGTGCGCACGGCGTCGGCCTCGGCCATGAGCTCCGAGAACGCGCTCGCCATGTTGAAGGTGAACGGCTCTCGCAGGTTCATCTGGAACGTGAGCGGCCGCACCGAGATCTGCGGCCAGACCTCGCCCCCTCCGGCGCGGGCAGCGTCGTTGTCGGCCACGATGCCCTCGTGCCACGGGAAGCCCTTGATCGTGAGCAGGGCCGTCCACGTGAGCGGCCGGCCGAGGCGGCGCTGCACGCCGTACACG
>JBBQMI010000228.1:0-4359 GCA_038328825.1 Acidimicrobiia bacterium
CGGGGAGATCGAGGCGATGCGGTCGGGGTCGACGTACGAGACCGACGACCCGACCTACGGGATCACGAAGGCGCTCGAGTTCGGCTCGATGAGCGATCCCGATCTGCTGCGGGCCTATCTCGGGGTGGCCTCGATGACGACGCTGCCCGAAGATGCCGTCGCGGCGCCGGGCGTCTTCGAGAAGGTGCTCGCCATCGGCGACTCCTGGAGAGACGCCGAAGTCCCCGCGCCCGACCGGGCCGGGTTGCTCGAGCTGGTGGGGGCGTGACGATGCGGGTCGACAGCGCGGGTGTGGGCATCGAGTACGACGTGCACGGCGAGGGCAGGCCCGTCGTCCTGCTCCACGGGTTCCCCGATTCCGCCCGCCTGTGGCGCAACCAGATCCCCGTGCTCGTCGACGCCGGCTTCCAGGTGATCGTGCCCGACCAACGCGGGTACGGCCGCTCCGATCATCCGGCCGACGTCGACGCCTACTCGGTGCTGTTCCTCGCCGGCGACGTGGTCGCGGTGCTCGACGACCTCGGGATCGGGCGCGCCCACGTGGTCGGCCACGACTGGGGCGCCGCGATCGCGTGGGCGGTCGCCGCGTTCCTGCCCGGCCGGGTCGACCACCTCGTCGCGCTGTCGGTCGGCAACCCGATGGCCTTCGCCGCGGCGGGCTTCCCGCAGCGCGAGAAGTCGTGGTACATGCTGCTGTTCCAGTTCGCCGGGATCGCGGAGCGGTGGTTGTCCGACGACGACTGGGCGAACTTCCGGGCGTGGATGGAGCATCCCGACGCCGACGGTGTGATCGCCGACCTCGACGCGTCGTCGTCGCTCACCACCGCGCTCAACTGGTACCGCGCGAACGTCGGCCCCGAGTCGCTCGTGGGACCGCCGTTGGAGCTGCCACCCGTTGCGGCGTCGACGATGGGGGTCTGGAGCTCCGGCGACCACCACCTCCTCGAGGCGCAGATGACCGACTCGGCGCGGTTCGTGACCGGTGATTGGCGCTACGAACGCATCGACGGGGTCGGCCACCACATGCCGCTCGAGGCCGCGGACCGGGTGAACGAGTTGCTGCTCGACTTCCTGCCGACGTGACGCGACCGGCGCTGGGTGTGCGACGATCGGACCCGTGACCGACGGACCCGTTCCCGACGAGCCCGCGATCCGCGTGCCCACGATCGCGACCGCCGAACCGATACCCGGAACCGCCGTGCTCCCCTGGACCGAGCCCGAACCGCCTCCCGGAACGCTCACCGGCTTCGCGCGACGCGTCACCGACCTCGGGCTCGGCGCCGCCAGCCTCCTCGCCAACGCGACCGTCGACGCGGTCGAGCGGTTCGTCCCCGGTGAGCCTCCTCCTCCGGGACCGGCGCCGAAGCCGGGAATGCTGCGGCTGGTCCCGGGGGCGTTGCTCGGCGCGGGTCTCACCGCCCAGCGTCGGTTGCTCGACGTCACCGCGGCCGCGGAGCGGGGAGCGTCGCGGTTCACGGGCATCGCCACCCGAACCCCGCTCGTCGGCACCACGATCCGGTCAGCCGAGGACTACCTCACACAGTGGAACGACCGCGGCGAGACGGTCCAGGCACGCAACCGGGCACTCGTCGGCGAGTTCGTGCGCCGGCTGGCCCCCGAGCTCGCCACGGCGGTCGTCACCCAGCTCGACGTGAACGCACTCGTCGGCGAGCTGCCGATCGACGCGATCATCGCCGGGGTCGACATGGACGCCCTCCTCGAGCGCGTCGACGTGCAACGCATCATCGACCGGGTCGACGTGCAGCAGATCATCGACCGCGTCGACGTCGACCAGATCGTGGCCCGCGTCGACATCGACAGCATCATGAACCGGGTCGACATGGACAACATCATGGGTCGCGTCGACATCGTACCGATCGCCCAGGAAGTGATCACCGAGGTCGACATCGGATCGATCGTCCGGGCCTCGACCGGAAGCATCGGTGGCGACGCGCGCGACAGCGTGCGGGTCACGTCGATGCGCGTCGACGGGTTCGTCGGCAAGGTGGCTGACAAGGTGCTCCTGCGCCGCAAGCCGCGGGCGACTGCGGTCGACGACTACGACCCCGCACGGTTCATCGCGGAACCGGTCGACTCGGGTGATGCGACCGGAGGTGACGACGCATGACCGCACCCGCGATCCGCAACCCGGAGGCTCGCTCGCTGCAGGGATCGCGTGCCGGCGTCGTCAGTCGGGTGATCGCCGACGGTATCGACTACCTCATCGCGTTCGTCATCTACTTCGCGCTCCTCGCCGGCTTCGCCATCACCGCCTACCTCCTCACCAGCCAGAAGCTGAAGTTCCCCGATCCGCCCGTCGCAGTCAGCATCGTCGTCCCGTGGCTCATCCTCGTGGCGTACCTCACCGCCGGGTGGGGCGGCACCGGCCGCACGTTCGGCAAGACGGTCATGGGCCTGCGCGTTGTGACCGGGAAGGGCCTCCGCCTCCCGCCGCGCCGGGCGTTCCTTCGCGCGTTGTTGTGCGCGACGATCCCCTGGGTGATCCTCTGGGTCGTGATCAGCCACAAGAACTCGGGCCTCCACGACATCCTCTTCCGCACCGCCGTGGTCTACGACTGGGACGTCGGCGTCTGATGCGCGCTGCCGTGACCCGCGCGATCGGTGAGCCGCTCGTCGTGACCGACCTCCCCGACCCCGAACCGGGCGCGGGTGAGGTGCTCGTGCGGGTCACCGCGTGTGGGGTGTGCGGGTCCGATCTCCACCTCGCAGACGCGCTCGACTCGCCCGGCCTCGTGCTCGGCCACGAGTTCGCGGGCGAGATCGTCGAGCTCGGGCCGGGAGTCGAGGAACTGCTCCGCGTCGGTGATCGCATCGCCGGGTTCCCGCTGGTCGGTTGCGGTCGTTGCGAAGCGTGCCTCACCGGTGCCACGTCGAAGTGCGTGCAGGCCGAACAGCTCGGGTTCCAGCGCCCGGGCGCGTTCGCCGAGCTCGTCACGATGGCGAGCCGTGGCGCGTTCGTGCTCCCCGAGAACATCGACGACCGCCACGGGGCGCTGGTCGAACCGTTGGCGGTCGCCCATCACGCGCTCGACCGCACGGTGATGGAGCGCGGCGAGCCGGTGCTGGTCATCGGCGCCGGGCCCGTCGGCGTGGCGGTCGCGCTGTGGGCCCGCCACTTCGGTGCCCGGGAGGTGGTGGTGAGCGACCCGATCATCCATCGCCGGGAGCTGGCCGAGCAGTCGGGCGCGACCGCGACGATCGACCCCACGGCCGAAGACGTCGCGTCGGCGTTCGACCGCATCGCCGGTCGCCCACCGGGCGTGGTGGTCGAGTGCGTCGGGCTCCCCGGGTTGATCCAGCACGCGATGGACGTCGCCGGGAACGACGCGCGGGTCACGGTGGTGGGCGTGTGCATGGCCGACGACACGACCTTCCCGCTCACCGCGCTCTCCAAGGAGCTTGCAACCCAGTACGTGCTCTACTACCGCACGCGCGACTTCAGCGAGACGATCGCCGCGCTGGCCGCGGGACGAATCGATCCGTCACCGTTTCTCACCGGTACGTTCGGGCTCGACGACCTCCCCGACCGCTTCGAGGCGCTCAAGCACCCCACCACCGAGTGCAAGATCCTGGTCGAGCCGTCTTGACGGTCGAATCCGCTCAGGAAGTCCCGAACCTCTCGCGGAGGACGCGGCGGTAGACCTTGCCGTTGTCCTGGCGGGGGAGGGTGTCGACGAACTCGACGCTTCGGGGGCACTTGAACCGGGCGAGGCGCTCGCGGCAGTGCGCGAGCAGCTCGGCCGCCAGCGCCTCGGAGGGTGCCGCGCCGGCAACGACCTCGACGACCGCGAGCACCTCCTCGCCCCACTCGTCGTTCGGGATCCCGATCGTCGCGGCGTCGCGCACCGACGGGTGCTCGAGGAGGACGGCGTCGATCTCCGCGGGGTAGATGTTCACGCCGCCCGAGATGATCAGCTCGGCGCTGCGACCGGAGAGGAAGAGGAAACCGTCGTCGTCGAGGAAGCCGACGTCGCCGAGCGTGTACCAGGCTCCGCGCTGGGTCCGGTCGGTCTTCTCGGCGTCGTGGAAGTACTCGAACTCGTCGCCGGGCGCGCTCTTGAGCCACACCTGCCCGACCTCGCCCGCGGGGAGCGGTCGCGCGTCGTCGTCGCCGACGATCACCTGGTCGGTCGGGTACGGCTTGCCGACGGTGCCCGGCTTGCGCAGCCACGTGCCCGAGTCGACGAGCGTGCCCGCACCCTCGGTCGCGGCGTAGTACTCGACGATCACCGGCCCCACCCATCCGATCATCGCCTGCTTGACCGCGACCGGGCACGGCGCCGCGCCGTGCACGACGAGGCGCAGCGACGAGAGTTCGTTAATCGCGCGCGTCGCGTC
>JBBQMI010000229.1:0-4338 GCA_038328825.1 Acidimicrobiia bacterium
CGAGACCGCGATCTCCCCGGAGCTGTTGGCCCAGCTGCTCCCCAAGATCCGCGGCAACGAGCGCCCGGTCGATCGTGATGCCGCTGCGCTCACGCCGCGGGAGCAACAGGTGCTCGAACTGCTCGCCGACGGCGAATCGACGAGCGCGATCGCCGAGTCGCTGTTCCTGAGCCGCAACACGGTGCGCAACCACGTGCAGCGTCTGCTCGGCAAGCTCGGCGCGCACTCCAAGCTCGAGGCCGTGGCCATCGGAGCCCGCCGCGGGCTCGTCGGTCAAGGCCGGTCGGTCAACTGACCGGAGCGGCCTCTCGCCGGTCGAGGGCACGGGTGACGGCGCCGACGAGCTCGGCCTCGTTGAAGGGCTTCATGACCAACGGGATCTCGAGGGTGTCGTCGACCGCGTCGTCGGTGTAGCCCGACATCAGCAGGACCTCTACGTGGGGGTGGAGCACCCGGAAGATGCCGACGAGCTCGACGCCCGAGAGGCTGGGCATGACGACGTCGGTGAGGAGGAGCGCGATGTCGGCGCTCCGTTTCTTCGCGAGTCGGAGCGCTTCGCGGGCGCTGTGGGCCTCGATGACCCGGAGTCCGTGTTCACGCAGGATCCGCGCGGTCATCACGCGAACCTCGGGTTCGTCGTCGACGACGAGCACGGTCGGCGCGGAGTCGGAGGAAGCGACCCGGCGCTCGTGTGCCGGTTCCTCGGCGCGCGGCTCGTCGCCCGCAGGCAGCTCCACGGTCACGCGAGTCCCGGACCCGAGCGTGGAGTCGATGCTCACGGTTCCGCCTGCGCTGGTGACGATGCCGTGCACGCTCGCGAGTCCGAGACCGGAGCCACGGTCGCGCGACTTCGTCGTGAAGAAGGGCTCGAACGCGTGGTCGACCGTCTCGGGCGTCATGCCGTCGCCGTCGTCGGTTACGGTCAGCGCGACCCGCTCGGATCCGCCGACGACGGTCACGACGATCTCGGTGGCGCGTGCGTCGCGCGCGTTGAGGAGCAGGTTCATCAAGACCTGCTCGAGCTGACCCCGATCGGCGCGGATCGACGGGCTCCCGGACGGACGCTCGAGGCGCAGGTCGACCTCGCCGAGTGAGTGGCGGCAGAGGGCGGCGACCTCCTCGACCACCGGTGCCACTTCGAAGGTCTCGGCCCGGGCCACCTCCCGACGACCGAACAGGAGCAGCTGCCGTGTGAGCTCGGCCGCGCGCTCGGCCGCCCGACGGATCTCCACGACGTCGTCGGCCACCGCGCTTCCCGGCTCGAGCTGCTTGGTGACGAAGCTCGCGTAGTTGAGGATGACGCCGAGGAGGTTGTTGAAGTCGTGGGCGATCCCACCGGCGAGACGGCCGAGGCTCTCCAGCCGTTGGGCGCGAGCCAGTTCCGTCTCGAGTCGATGATGCTCGGCGTCGGCCTCGCGCTGTTGGCGTTCCAGCTCGGCCTCCCTCAGGGCCCGCTCGGCTTCCCGACGCGCACTCACGTCGCGCGAGCGGGACTGGACCTCGATCACGTCTCCGGAGTCGTCGCGCACGACGCGCACCGCGCTCTCGAGCCATGTGTAGGCGCCGTCCTTGCGACGAACCCGGTACTCGGCCGTGGGGACCTCGGCCCCGTCGACGAGGGCGGCCCGGGCCAGCGTGTCGAGCTGCGGCCGGTCGTCGGGGTGCCAGAACGCGACGAGCTGTTCGCCGATCAGCTCGTCGGGCTCGTACCCGACGATCTGCCGGCAGGCCGGCGACGCGTACGTGCACCGGAGTCGCGCGTCGTGACACGTGATGAGGTCGGTCGAGTTCTCGGCCAGCAGTCGGAAGCGCGCCTCGATCTCGTGGCGCTCGGTGAGGTCGCGCACGACCCCGAGCAGGCCCTGGGGAACGCCGTCGGCATCGCGGATCTCCGACGCGGTCATGAGCGCCGGGAAGGTGGAGCCGTCACGTCGTGCGAGCCTGATGTCCCAGCTGCCTTCGTCCCGGCTCTCGGCGAGCGCGGCCGAGAAAGCGGCCACGAGACCTTGCGGCCAGAACGGATACGGGGGCTCCATGCCGAGGAGCTCGTCGCGGCTGAACCCGGTCATCTCGCAGAAGCGGTCGGTGACGTCGGTGATGCGGCCGGCGCGGTCGCTCTCGATCAACCCGTCCTGGAGCGCCGAGACCAGTGCGCGACCGTGGTCGCGCTCGTCCCGGAGCGCCGCCGCCGCCCCGACCTGGTCGCTGATGTCGCGGAACGACACCACGACACCCGACGGTCGCTCCGATTCGGCGTCGAACACCGGGCGGGCGTTCACCGAGATCCACGCCTCCCGGCCGTCGCCGTGGGCGACCCTCATCACGACGTTCGTGACGGGTTCACCGGTCAGACGCGCGATCACCGCGGGATGCCGGGCGGGATCGATCTCGCCGTCTGCGAAGCTCGCGTTCCACGCGGGGTCGTACGAGGTGCCGCCGCGCAGCTGGTCGAGGGTCAGACCCAGGATCCGGGAGGCCGCCGGGTTCGCGAACACGACTCGTCCGGCTTCGTCCTGGAAGACGAAGCCTTCGTCGAGCGTGTCGACCAGGACCCGGTAGCGAGGATCGGGGGATTCGTCGGAAGCCACGCTGGATGTTCGGCAGGGTGCGGAGGCCCCTGAAGGCGATCCCGATGATGCAGGCGCATCAGGAGCAGAGGGTGCGATCGCGTCTGGTGCACCCGTGCGCTGACGCCGATGACCTCTGATCGAGGCGATCGCCTCATCGTGGAGAGATCAGAGGAGGCAAGGCCCGTGAGGAGGTTCCTGATCATCGGTGTCGTCGGCGTCGCCGTGTTCGGCTCGGTGTACGCGTTCGCGGCATCCCTGACCGTGAACTCGAAGACGCTGGGTGCGGGGAGCGGCACCGTCGCCGCGTGCAACGCCAGCGCGGCGGTGAACTACAACACCGTCTACTCCGCGACGCTGCCGGGCTACAAGGTCACCACCGCCCCGATCACGAGCGCGGTGGCGTGCGCCACCATGGCGTACCGGGTCACCCTCACCGGCGTGAGCAACGCGTCGCTCGGGGAGGTCACCGGCGTGCTCGACGCCACCGGCGCGGCGTCGCCCGACTTCACCGCGACGAACATCGCCGCGAGCGGGGTCATCGGCGTGCAGCTCGTCATCAGCGGCTGATCGCCCGGAAGCCGCTCCGGTGCCGCAGGTCGTCCGTGGGCTCGTCGCCGTCATCGTTCTCGTGCTCATGGGAACGGTGGCGGCATGGGCCGCGCCGATCACGGGAACGAGCAAGAAGCTCGCCTCGGGCACAGCGGTCGTCGGGACGTGCGGCGTCCTCAGCGGCGCAACGGTGACGCTGAACGGGCGGAGCTCGACCCTGTTGGGCCTCACCGTGCGGAACCTGCCGTCGACGTGCAACGCCGCCCGTCTCTGGGCGACGGCGAGCAACGCGGCCGGTGCCGATCTCGCTCACGGAGGCCCGATCACGGTGGCGTCGGGCGCGGCCACCGTCACGATGAGTGCGAACCCCACGACGGCGAGCGTGACCACGATCACGGTCGCCCTGGTGGGGCCGTGAGCCGCCGAAGGGTGCCGGTCCTCGTGGCGTCGATCGCGGCGACCGTGCTCGTCGCCACGGCAGGCGTCGCCCTGGGCGCGGGGCTCACGCCGACGTCGAAGAAGATCGTCACGGGTGCGATCACGCCACCGACGTTCTTTGTGAACTCGGCCCTCACCGGCAACGGCGGGGGAACCGCCGGCCGGGTGCAGGCGAACGACACCCTCGTGATCGTGTTCGCGGGTCAGGCACTGCAGTCGACCCTCTGTTCGAGCTGGAGCAACGCGAGCAGCTCGCAGTCGCTGGCGGGGTTCACCTTCACGCTCAACGACAACACCGGCACCGGGAGCACCGACACCCTGACGGTGACCGCCGCACCCGTCGCCTGCGCGAGCGGCTTCCGCTTCGGGACGTTCGACCTGAAGCTCGGCACCTACGTCAGCGGTGGTGCGGCCACGTTCACGAACTCCTCGATCGCACTGGCACAGACGGCATCCAGCACGACGCTGACGCTCACGCTCGGAACCGCGGGGGGTACGGGAACCCTGGCGACGGCCGCCTCGACGTCGGCGGCGGTGTACACGCCGGACGCGACCGTCACGGACACCGCTTCCACGACGGTCGGGCTCAACTTCGCCACGACGACGACGACCAAGCAGTTCTGACGTGCGGTGGATCGCCCGGACGCTCTCGACGCTCGCGCTGCTGGGCGTGCTCGTGGTGATGTGGCCGACCACGCTCGGGGGGGCCACGGCCTACGTGAAGGTGTCGGGGCACAGCATGCTCCCGAAGCTCCACGACGGCGATCTCGTCGTGACGCGC
>JBBQMI010000230.1:0-4320 GCA_038328825.1 Acidimicrobiia bacterium
CGCCGCCTCGGAGTCGACCATCTCCTGCACGACGACCGCGATCGCCGGCTCGGTGAGCAACCCGCAGGCCGCCCGGTAGGAGACCACCCGGTCACCGAACACGGAGACCCAGCAGTCGAGCAGTCGAGCGACGAGATCGTCTTCCCCCTCGACGTCGGTGAAGCTCTCGTGCATCCCCGCGAACGAGCTGTCGGCAGCGTCCTCCGCCGTCGCCGACGAGCGAACCGCGACCCGTCGCGCCGGGCCGAATCGACGGTACGCCTCGAGCACCGCGTTGCGCAGACCGCGCGGAACTCCCGCGCTGCGCACGAGCTCGCGCGCAGTTGCTGCCACGTCGTTCGTACCGCGCTCGTCTTCGGCGCGCAGACCCGCGACCTGCTCCCGCAGCGCCTCGCGCACACCCGCCTGCTCCATCGCGTCGAGGTACGCGGGCGCGGTGACGACGAACCCGCGCGGCACCGGCAGTCCCGCCGAGACCAGCTCGCCGAGGTTCGCGCCCTTCCCACCGACGCGTTCGGCGTCGTGCCGACCGAGCTCCTCGAACCAGGCGATCGGAGCGTCAGCCACGGCGCGCGCCGTCGGCGTCCCGGGGTCGGCGCGCCTGCCGAGGCGTCCGCCCACCCGGATCCGGTTCCCGCGGCACCCTCTTCTCACCCTTTCCACCTCGCATCCCACGATGGTGGGCCGCCCCGAGGGTGTCCGTTAGAGACGAAAGTCAGTTTCCGCCGAACGGCTCGGCCGTTCCATCCGAGTCTCGGGCTCGGGACGTCTGGCCCTACTCCCGGGGTCTCGCGTTCCGTACCGTCGGTTCGAGAGATCCTCGATCGGACTCGATCGGATCGGAGAGGAGACGGGCATGCGAGCCGTCGTGTACCACGGTCCCGGCCGGAAGGCTTGGGAAGAGGTCCCCAAGCCAGAAATCATCGACGACACCGACCCCATCGTGCGCGTCGATGCGGTGACGATCAGTGGCACGGACCTGCACATCCTCAAGGGCGATGTCCCGGCCGTCACCGACGGCCGGATCCTGGGCCACGAGGCGGTCGGCACCGTCGAGTCGATCGGTGCCGGCGTGAAGAACGTCCGAGTCGGGGACCGGGTCCTGGTCTCGTGCATCACTGCGTGCGGTGCGTGTCGCTACTGCCGGGAAGGCAGCTACGGCCAGTGCCTCGGCGGCGGTGGCTGGATCCTCGGACACAAGATCGACGGCACCCAAGCCGAGTACGTCCGGGTCCCGTTCGCCGACACGTCCACCCACCAGGCACCGGATGGCGTGTCCGACGAGCAGCTCCTGATGCTGGCCGACATCCTGCCCACGGGCTACGAGGTCGGTGTGCTGAACGGCCACGTGCAGCCCGGCGACGTGGTCGCCGTCGTCGGCGCCGGGCCCATCGGTCTGTCGGCGATCATGGGTTCGCGCCTGTACAGCCCGAGCCACGTCGTAGCCGTCGACCTCGCCGATTCGCGCCTCGAAGCGGCAAAGCAGTTCGGAGCCGACATCGTGATCAACAACGGTCGAGCCGACGCGCTCGCCGTCATCCGCGACCTGACCGACGGGCTCGGTGCCGATGTGGCCATCGAGGCAGTCGGTGTGCCTGCCACGTTCGAGCTCGCCGCACAGCTCGCCCGTCCGGGTGGACACATTGCGAACATCGGTGTGCACGGTGAACCGGCCACGCTGCACCTCGAGGAGCTGTGGATCCGGAACGTGACCATCACGACCGGCTTGGTCGACACCTACTCGACCCCGACTCTGCTGCGCCTCGCGCAAGGTGACTTGGTTCAGCCCGGACGTTTCGTCACGCACCACTTCACCCTCGAAGAGTTCGACCAGGCCTACGACGTGTTCGCGAACGCAGCCGAGACCGGCGCACTCAAGGTCGTGCTCACCCGGTCCTGATGACCTGACTCCGTCGATACGCCTGAGTCCGCACTTGCTCGTCGGGCACGGAGCGGGTGCGTTTGACGAGGTACATCTGTTGGTCCGCTTCGCGCAGGAGATCCTCGGCGTCACCAGGTTGGTTGGTTGGTCGCTAGCGCTGCGGCGGGATCGGGATCGCCTCCGACCAGCCGCGGGCAACGGGCCATCCGTCGAGGCTCCAATCGAGAGGTCGAATCGACAGGTCGGGTCGACCACCTCGGGTTCCGTCGTAGTAGTGGTGCACCAGCCACCAGTTGCGCCCGTCGCGGAACACCGCCTCGTGGCCCGGGCCGTAGACCTGTCCGTAGCCGGCGAGCACCGGCGTTCCCCCGCCGGACAGGAGGGGCGTTCCCGCGCGGTCGACATAGGGACCGAGCAGCGAGCGCGCGCGGCCGACTCTGATGTTGTACGTGCTCTGCGTCCCGAAGCAGCAGAGGTCATACGAGGCGAACAGGTACCACCACCCCCCTCGTTGCGTGATCCAACTCCCCTCGATGGGGCCGGGGAACGCACGTCGGGCGACGTTGACCGCGTGATCCGTCGGATCAAGTCGACCGTCAGGGCCGAGGCGCTGGACGAAGAGTCCGTCGAAATACGAACCCCACACGAGCCAGGCGGTTTGCCTCCGATCGAGCACCACGTTTGCGTCGATCGCGTTCCAACCCGAGCGATCGCGGTCGGCGAAGGTGCCCGTCGACGTCACGACCGGCCCGTGATCGACCCAGCCGTACTCCGGTGACCTCGGGTCGAGCGTCTTCGACGTCGCGAGCCCGATCGCGGAGTTGCGGGTCGCGAACACGCTGGCGGAGTAGTAGAGATGCCATTCGCCGTTCCACCACGACACGTCGGGCGCCCAGAGGTCGACGAGGTCGGGTTTCTGCGCCTGCACCCAGGCCGGGATCGGCACGAGCGCGTCGGACTCGGCCTGCCAGTGCACGAGATCGCGGGAGGAGCGCACACGGATCCCGCCGTTGGTGGAGAAGAGGTAGTAGGTCTCTCCCTCCTTCACGATCGTGGGATCGTGCGTCTCGCTCGTGTCCCCCTCCACGGGCACGGTGACCGGACCCTCGGGTGCGCGCACGAGCGGGGGATCGACCGGTCGCGACGGACGCAAGGAGTGTTCCGACCGGAGCGGCCATGCCGTGCAGGCAGCCACGAACAGGGCCATCGCCAACAGGACCACGAGACTCGCGAGCGCGGTTCGCCGTGTCGGCACCGGATGGACGGTACCGGCGGTCCGTTGCGCGCACAAGCGTCGACTCGGACGACGGCACCGGGCTTACGCGCTCGACGCTTCGCGCAACGTGACTTGGTTCAGCCTGGACGTTTCGTCACGCACCACTTCACCCTCGAAGAGTTCGACCAGGCCTACGACGTGTTCGCGAACGCAGCCGAGACCGGCGCACTCAAGGTCGTGCTCACCCGGTCCTGATGACCTGACCCGTCGATACGCCTGAGTCCGCAGTTGGTCAGCCGTCGTAGGCGCTCGTGAAGCGGCGCAGCACCTGTCGGTAGTTGGCACGCTCATATGCCGACGGGTCCGACACCGATCGCGCGCTCACGCTGCCCCGCGCCTGCGTCGCCGACTCGTACTCGTGATCCTCCAGCCATGTCACGAGGCCCCGGTGCAGGGTGCCGAGGTGCTCGGGGCCGTGGACGAGCAACGACGAAGTGGCCATCACGACGTCGGCTCCCGCCAGGAGTGCTTTGACCGCGTCCGCCGGACCATGGACACCGGTCGACAGCGCGAGCGAGCATGACACCCGCCCGGAGAGCAGCGCGATCCATCGCAGCGGAAGCCGCAGCTCGGCTGAGGTCGAGAGGTCGAGGGTCGGTGTGACGGCCAGGGTCTCGAGGTCCACGTCGGGCTGGTAGAAGCGGTTGAAGCACACCACTCCGTCTGCTCCGGCGGCCGCAACCTGGCCGATGAGGTGCGAGACCGTCGTGAAGAACGGTGAGATCTTGACCGAAAGCGGAACGGCGATCTCGTCGCGAACAGCCCGCACGACGTCGAGCAGCTCGGCCTCCAGCGATGCCGCCGTGTCGTCGGCGTTCGCCCCGAGGCCGTAGACATTGAGCTCGAGCGCGTCGGCGCCGGCGTCGGCAAGCTCGGATGCGTACCGGGTCCATCCCCCGCTCGTGTTGCCGTTGAGGCTCGCGATCACGGGTACATCGACGTTCGCCTTGGCCTCGGCGACGAGCTGCAGATGCCGATCGATCTCGTTGGCACTGTCCGGCTCGGGGAGATAGGTGAGGGCCTCGGCGAACGCCTCCGTTCCCTGAGTGAAGAGCCGCTGCCGGTCCAGCGCGGCGGCGACGACATCCTCCTCGAAGAGCGACGGCAGCACGACCGCAGAAGCGCCCGCCGCGGCGAGCCGCACGAGCGTGTCGATCCGCCC
>JBBQMI010000231.1:0-4318 GCA_038328825.1 Acidimicrobiia bacterium
CCCCAGGCGATGGAGTTCCTCCTCTGCGCCGATCTCGTGCCGGCCGGACGTGCCCTCGAGATGGGTTTGTTGAACGCGGTCGTCCCGCGTGAGGAGCTGATGGAGGCGGCGTGGGCCTACGCACGTCGGATCACCGCGAACGCGCCGCTGGCGGTCCGGGCCACGAAGCAGTCCGTGTGGGAGGGCCTCGGCATGGACCTGCGCGACGCGTACCGCAACGAGGGCGCGATCGCGGGGCGGATCTTCCAGACCGAGGACGCGGTGGAGGGTCCGAAGGCGTTCGCGGAGAAGCGGGCGCCCGACTGGAAAGGGAGGTAGTGCGCGTCGATCCGCGGGCGACGTGCCTGATCGGCGACGCGACCCGCACGTGGCACCCCGAAGAGGTCGGCGACGCGGGGGCACCCGAGACGCTCGAGATGTGGGACGAGGTCGCCCGCGCCGCGGCCGGCCCGCACCTTGCCCGGCTGGACGCGATCGACCTCGTGTACTGCCACACCTGGCAGTACGACGATCCCTCTCGCCGGCTCGCGGAGCGGCTCGGCGTCGAGCCCCGACGGCTGCACTACTCGGGCATCGGCGGCACGACACCCCAACAGCTGGTGCAGGACAACGCCGAACGCATCCGCCTCGGTGAGCTCGACCTGGTGCTCGTCCTCGGCGGCGAGTCGCTCGCGACCCAGAAGCGGTTCAAGAAGGCAGGGGAGCGGTACCCCTACTCGTTCAAGCCGGAGCAGAAGCCCGCGTTCCCGTGGGAGGCACCGTTCCACCCCGAGGAGGCCGACCACGAGGTGTTCCAGGCGTGGCTCACGTTCGCGATCTTCGAGAATGCCCGTCGCGCGCACCTCGGGGTCGGCCTCGACGACTACCGGACGCAGCTCGGCGAGCAGTGGGCGCGCTTCACCCGCGTCGCCGCGGCCAACCCCGAGGCGTGGTTCCCGCTCGAACGCACCGCGGCCGAGATCAGTACGGCCGGCCCCGACAACCGCATGGTCGGCTACCCGTACACGAAGTACATGGTGTCGATCATGGACGTCGACATGGCGGCCGGGTTGCTCCTCGCATCCCACGAGACCGCCGACACCCTCGGCGTCCCGGCCGACGAGCGCGTGTACCTGCGCGGCACCGCGTACGCGGTGGATCCGATCTACGTCGCCGAGCACCCGGACCTCTGGCGGTCGCCGGCGATGGAGGCGGGGAGCGCGGCCGCGTTGGGTGCCGCGGGGGTGGGCATCGACGATGTCGCCCACCTCGACCTCTACTCCTGCTTCGGTTCGTCGGTGAACTTCGCCCGAGACGCCCTCGGGCTCGCGGCCGACGACGCGCGCGGGTTCACCGTGACCGGCGGTCTGCCGTACCACGGCGGCGCCGGGAGCGACTACGTCACCCACTCGATCGCGACCATGGCCGGTCGCCTGCGCGCCGATCCGGGTGCGTTCGGTCTCGTCACTGGCGTCGGGATGCACATGACGAAGCACGCGTTCGGGGTGTACTCGACCGAACCGGGCCCGGCCGTCCCGGTGCCCCCGGTGCCGAAGCCGGTCGCCGTGCCGATCGTCGACGGCCACGAGGGCGACGCGACCGTGGCCGCGTACTCGGTGGCCCACGGGCGCGACGGCGCGCCGGAGTGGGGCGTGGTCGTCTGCGACGTGCCGGGAGGCCGGTGCTACGCCCGCGTGGACGATGCCGAGCGGCTGGCGGAGGGCGAGGCCACCGAGCTCGTCGGGACGACGATGACGCTCGTGCGCGACGGCACGGTCACCCGGGCAACATGAGCGCGCGCACGTCGGCCTGCTGGCTCGGCGACGGCAATCCCCAGCCCGGCTCGTAGCCGAACGCGTCGCGGGTGCTGCGGGTCCCGTAGTTCTCGTCGAGCAGCGCGAGGTCGTCGGTCGTGACGAGCGCGGGATGCACCTGCCCGCACGCGTGCGTGAGCTCGAGCAGCTCCCGACGCAACGCCTCGATGTAGTTGGCGCAGCGCACCGACTTGAGCGTCGGGTCGAGGCCTCGTTGCCGCCACCGGGAGTTGGTCGTCACGCCGGTGGGACAGCGGCCGGTGTGACACCGCTGGGCCTGGATGCACCCGAGGGCGAGCATGGCCTCGCGGGCGACGTTCACGCCGTCGCAGCCGAGCGCGAACGCGAGCAGCGCCGACACCGGCAGCCCGTTGCGCCCCGACCCGATGAACACGATCCGGTCGGTGATGCCCGCCTCCGCGAAGCACCGGTACGCGCGGGAGAACCCGATCTTGAACGGGAGCGACACGTGGTCGGCGAACGCGAGCGGGGCGGCGCCGGTCCCGCCCTCGCCGCCGTCGACGGTGAGGAAGTCGATCCCGCGGTCGGTGTCGGCCATGAGCCGAGCGAGGTCGCGGAAGAAGGTCTCGTCGCCGACTGCGGTCTTGATCCCGACGGGCAGGCCGGTGCGGTCGGCGAGCAGCTCGACGAAATCGAGGAGGCTGTCGGCGTCGCGGAACGCGCTGTGCGTCGGCGGGCTGACGCAGTCGACACCCATGGGGATGCCGCGCAGCTCCGCGATCTCGCGGGTGATCTTCGCGGCCGGGAGCAGACCGCCGAGACCGGGCTTCGCGCCCTGACTGATCTTGATGTCGATGGCCCGGATCGTCGGGTTGACCGCCACCACTTCGCAGAACCGGGCCAGGTCGAAGTGACCCGTCGCGTCGCGGCACCCGAAGTAGCCGGTTCCGATCTGCCAGACGAGGTCACCGCCGCGCTGGTGGTACGGCGTGAGTCCTCCCTCGCCTGTCCCCTGCACGCAGCCCGCGAGCGCGGCCCCGGCGTTGAGCGCCTCGACCGCGTGCGAGCCGAGTGAGCCGTAGCTCATGCTCGAGATGTTCACCACCGAGGCGAGGCGGAACGCGTGGGCCCGGTTGCGCGCGCCGCCGAGGACCTTCGCGCACGGGATCGGCGCGCCCGGTGGGATCGGGTCGGCGATCGGGAACGCCTGCTGGCGGACGATGAGGTACCCGGGCGTCAGCTCGAGGTCGTTGTCGGTGCCGAACCCGACCCTGCTGTTCACGCGCTTCGCCGACGTGTACACCCAACGCCGTTGGTCCCGGCTGAACGGGCGGTCGCTGTCGTTGTCGGTGACGATGTACTGGCGCAGCTCGGGGCCGATGCCCTCGAGCAGGTACCGGATGTGGCCGATCAGGGGGAAGTTGCGCAGGATCGCGTGCTTGCGTTGCGCGAGGTCGTAGACAGCGACGATCGCGAGGAACACGACGACGGCGACGACCAGCCAGACCATGGTCAGCTGCGGGGTAGACCGAGGACACGTGTCGCGAGGATGTTCTTGTTGACCTGCGTCGTGCCCCCGGCGATCGTCATCGCCCGCATGTAGACGCGGTCGCGTCCCCAGGATCCGCTGTTGGCGTCGGGTCCGAGCACTTCACCTGCCGTCTCGCCGAGATGCTGTTCCGCCTCGCTCCAGAGCAGCTTGGCGAGGCTCGATTCGGGTCCGAGCTCTCGACCGTGCAGCGCGCCGGAGATGGCGCGCTCGGACAGCAGCTTCAGCAGCTCGCCCTCCAGGTAGAGGCGGGCGAGCCGTTGCCGCAGCGCCGGGTCCTTCGCCGCCGTCCGGTCGTCGTCGACGGCCGTCTGCTTCGCGAGATCAAGCAGCTCGCGGATCCGCGCCCGTAGCCCGAGATGCAGTGCCGCGACGCCGCCGCGCTCGTGCGTCAGCGTCGTCATCGCAACGCGCCAACCCTCGTTCTCGCCGCCGAGCAGCGCCGACGCGACCGGGACCCGCACGTCGCTGAAGAAGATCTCGTTGAACTCGCTGTCACCCGCGATGGTCGTCAGCGGACGCACTTCGACGCCCGGCACCGTCATGTCGACGAGCAGGCACGAGATCCCGCGGTGCTTTGGCGCTTCGGGATCCGTACGCACAAGCAGCTCGCACCAGTTGGAGATGTGGCCAAGCGTGTTCCACGTCTTCTGCCCGTTGATGACGTAGTCGTCGCCGTCGCGCACGGCCGTCGCGCTGAGGCTCGCGAGGTCGGAGCCGGCGTCGGGTTCGGAGAATCCCTGGCACCAGATGTCGTCGCCGCGGCGCATGCGGGGGAGCAGCGCGCTCTTTTGTTCATCGGTGCCGTACGTCATGATCGCCGGCGCGACGTTCGAGAGACCGATCAGGTTGACGGTGTGCGGCGCACCAGCCCGGTGCATCTCCTCGGCAAAGACGACTTGATCCATGATCCCCGCGCCCCGCCCGCCGTACTCGACCGGCCAAGAGATTGCTGCGTAGCCCGCGTCAGCGAGGACGGCGTTCCACTCCCGGTGCTTGGCGAGGTCAGGGTGAT
>JBBQMI010000232.1:0-4308 GCA_038328825.1 Acidimicrobiia bacterium
CGATGGCCGAACGCCTCGGTGCCGCCGCCGCTGACGCCGAGGAGACCGGCCGGGCCTGGGGCAAGGAAGCCGCTCGGCGCACCCGCGCCGGTGCCTGTGTCGACGTGCTGGTGAACCAGCTCACCCAGCTCGGGTTCGACCCTGCGGTCGAGGCCGACGGCGACGGCACCAAGATCGCCTTCCTCCAGTGCCCTTTCCGCGACCTGGCCGAGGCCTACCCCGAGCTGGTGTGCAACCTGCACCGGGGCCTGTGCGAAGGCGTCGTGGCCGAGGTCGGTGGCGGGAACATCGAGGCGTTCGCGACGTTGTACGACCCGGAGCCGTGCCACGTCTCGGTTTCCGTGGGGTATCCTGGCCAGGAATGACACCATCTCGGAGGGTTCCGTGAGCATGTTCAGCGTCACCGATGCCAAGACGACGTTCCTCGTCACCGAGAAGGCCGCGGCCAAGGTGAAGGAGCTCATCGTGGCCGAGGGCAACCCCGAGCTGGCGCTGCGTGTGGCCGTGCGGCCCGGCGGCTGCTCGGGTCTGAGCTATGAGATGTTCTTCGACTCCGACATCGCCGAAGACGACCAGCGCACCGAGTACGCCGGAGTCACGGTCGTGATCGACCCGGCCAGCGGTGAGCACCTCGGCGGCGCCCAGCTCGACTACAAGGACGGGCTCAACGAGTCGGGTTTCTCGATCAACAACCCGAACGCGCAGCGCTCCTGCGGCTGCGGCCAGTCCTTCTCGTAGCGCGCCTACCCCGGCGTCGACCGGAGAAACCATGGCGAGCGGAACCCCGGGCCCGAACGCGGGCCAATCGGAGCACTGGAACAGCAACGAAGCGCGCCGTTGGGTCACGGAGCAAGACGGCTACGATCGGATGCTCGCCCCGTTCGCGACTGCGCTGCTCGGCGCGGTCGATCCGGCCACCGACACCCGGGTGCTCGACGTCGGGTGCGGCACCGGACTCACCACCTGCGAAGCGGCCCGGGTCGCGACGGCCGGCCGGGCGCACGGGCTCGACATCTCGCGGGCGATGGTCGACGGCGCGCGGGTCCGCGCCGCCGAAGCCCGACTGACCAACGTGACCTTCGCGGTCGGGGATGCGCAGACCGAGGACTTCGCCGCCGACGTCGACGTCGTCATCAGCCGGTTCGGTGTGATGTTCTTCGACGATCCGGTGCGCGCGTTCGCGAACATCCGGACCGCGCTCGCACCGTCGGGTCGGCTCGTGTTCGTGTGCTGGCAGGCGCTCGCCGAGAACGCGTGGATGATGGTGCCGGTCGCGGCTGCGGCGCGCCACGTCTCCCTCCCCGATTCCGCGTCCGTCGACGGGCCGGGCCCGTTCTCGCTCGGAGATCGTGAACGGGTGCACGCAGTGCTCAACGCCGCTGGGTTCAGCGGGATCGGCGTGGAACCGACGACGGCGTCGATCCTGCTCGGCGGTGGCGGCACCCTTGACGAGGCGGTCGCGTTCCTGCGAGCCACCGGTGTCGCCCGCGCGCTGTTCGCCGACGTCCCCGAAGCGACGGTCGAGCGGGCGGTCGCCGAGATCGCCACCGCGGTCGAGCCGTACATGACCCCCGACGGCGCGCGGCTCGACGCCGCCGCGTGGGTCGTGACCGCCGACGCCGGGTGACGGTGTCGGGTCGGTTCAGCCGGCCTGATCGCCGATGACGACCACCGGACAGGGCGCGTAGCGCACGACGTGATCGGAGACCGAACCGAGGAGCGCGCGGCGCACGCCGCCGCGCCCCCGCGTTCCCATCACGATCGCCCGGGCCGACAGCTCCTCCGCCAACCGGCACAGCGCTTCGCCCGGTCGTCCCTCGAGCACGCGCGTCTCGATGTCGCCGCGGCCGAGGTGCGCCGACGCCTGCTCGAGCACGGCTTCGCCGACCGCCCGGGCCGAACCACGCTCGGCCTCGAGCTCCTGCACGGTCGCGGTCGGTCCGGCCATCCCCGACGCGTCGTCGGCGAGCGACATGTCGATCGCGTCGACGACGGTCACGACCGTGATCACGTCGACCGGCTGGAGGACGTCGATCCCGGCGGCCGCCGCTTCGAGGGCCACGTCCGAACCGTCGACGCACACGATGATCGTCGAAGCCATGATCCAGTATCCCCGAGGGCCGGTGTCAGCTTGCGGAACGGAGAGTCTCGAGGGCCTTGTCGGCGTGGACGCTCATGCGGACCTCGCTCTTGATGACGTCGAGCACCCGGCTGTCGGCGCCGATCACGAACGTGGCCCGCTTGTTGGGGAGCGGTCCGAGCTTGCGGCGCACACCGAACTTCGTGGCGACGCCACCATCGGGGTCGGAGAGCAGCGGATAGTCGAAGTCGTGCTTCTCCGAGAACTGGCGCTGCTTGTCGACGGTGTCGGCGCTGATCCCGAGCCGCTGGGCGTTCACGGCCGCGAACTCGGCTCCGAGATCGCGGAAGTGGCAGCTCTCCGCGGTGCAGCCCTTCGTCATCGCGGCGGGGTAGAAGAAGAGGACCACGGGGCCTTTCGCCAGGAACTCACTCAGCGTCCTCGGCGTGCCCGTCTCGTCCTGCAGCTCGAAGTCTTCGACCACGTCACCGATCTCCATGGCGCCACCGTAGGTTGTCGCCGAGGGCGCCGCCTACCGGGCTGGGTACCTGGCGCGCGGGGGTCGAATGAGTCGATCGGCCCAGGGACCACGGAGCGCGCGACCCTTACGCTCTCGGTGGCTCACGGAAGAGCTTCATTGCCTTTCATGGATGAGCCCGCGCGGTACGGGTCCGGGCTCCGGCCCGACGGACGTCCGGACCTGTCCGCCGCGGGAGGCAGCCCTGCTCGGGGGGGTCGGGCCGCCTCCTGCGGCGGTCCCGCGCGCTCACGCCGTGCGCGCAGACCGCGCGTGCAGACCGTGCGCGAGTTCAGACCGTGAGCCGGTCGAGCAGGCCGGTGACCTCGTCGGTGCCGAACGCGCCGTCGAGCCGTCCGACCGTCGCGCCGGTGCCGTCGATCCCGAACAGCCACGGTTCGCCCGGCAGCGCCCACGCGTCGACCGTCGGGACGAGGGCGTCACTGGTCTGGTCGCGGTAGATCTCGACGTGCACCATCTCGACGTCGCTCTGGTACGGCGCCATCACGCCGAGGAGCTCGTCGAGCACCGGTCCGCAGTACTGGGTCTGGCAGCGGGCCGGAGTCGCGAACATCACCGCGACCGGCCTCCCCGAGCCGAGCACCTGGTCGAGCGACACGGTGTGCAGCGGGCACGGCGGATCCTGGGTGCAGAGCGGGTTCGTGCCGAGCGTGTCGACGGTCGTCGGCGACGCGACTCGCGGTGCTGCCACACCGGGGGTGACGACGAGGGGCGTCGCGGTGACCTCGAAGGGAACCGTCAGCTCGGTGTCGGCGATCGTCAGCTTCGACTCCCAGAAGCCCGACCCCGGTAGCGGCGTGTCGACCACGTAGACCCCACGCTTCTCCGGCAGGCCTTTCGTGAACAGCTCGGCGGTGACGGCCGCACCGAATGCGGAGTCGCCGGGCCCCTTGAGCGCGACCTGCATCGGCGGCCCGGCCGCGAAGTCGCCGTTGTTCTGGAACACGACGAACGCGAGGCGTTGCGGTTCGGTCGACACGTAGGGCTCGATGGACACCTTCCCGGCGGCGAGGGCGCTCGGATCGGCGACGCCGTCGGCGGCATCGGATCCCGAGTCCCCGCTGCTGCACGCGGCCGCCGCGAGCAGGGTTCCGGTGGTGGCGAGGAACGCCCGTCGGGAGAGGGGGCGTCGGGAGAGCGGGTGCCGGGGGAGCGGGCGCATCCCCGTATCCTGCCTGGCGGAGGTGCAGGTGTCCGATCGGGTCGAGTTCACGTGCAACGGGGATCCGGTCGTGGTCGACGCGGATGCGGGCGAGACGCTGCTGAACGTGTTGCGGGAGCGCCTCGGCCTCTTCTCGGCCAAAGACGGCTGCGCACCCCAGGGCCAGTGCGGGTGCTGCACGGTGCTCGTCGACGGTGACGCGCGCGTGGCGTGCGTCACCCCCGTCGTTCGCATCGCGGGCCGGGCGGTCACGACCCTCGAAGGCCTCGACCCGTCGGTGAGCGAGGAGCTCGCGGAGGCGTTCGTGACCAGCGGGGGATCTCAGTGCGGCTTCTGCACTCCGGGAATCGTCATGCGGGCCGTGGCGGCACGGGCCAAGGGCAAGACCGCGCGTCCCGATCTCGACCGCGCGCTCGCCGCGCACCTGTGCCGGTGCACCGGATGGCAGACCGTGTACGACGCGCTCGAGCATCAGGGATCGGGAGCCGAGCGAGACCTCGCCGGCGCGGCGCGCCGTGCGGCGCTCGA
>JBBQMI010000233.1:0-4291 GCA_038328825.1 Acidimicrobiia bacterium
GAGCACGGACCGGTCGGCTTCACGCCGATCGAGGTGCATCCCGGTGTGTTCGCGATGACGATGAACACCCAGGACTCCCTCCAGGAGTACCTGAAGCTCAACCTCAAGGTGCCGGTGCTCGGCCGGATCGGACCGGTCGCACGCGCGCTCGACTTCGTGGCCAATGCGGCGCCGGGCGTGAAGGAGATCCTGACCGTCGGCAAGGTGGTCTGGGAGGTGCGCGAAGCCCTCGAGGGTCGTGCCGACTGGGATCTCGTCGTGGTCGACGCCGCCGCGACCGGCCACATCGTCGCCCAGCTCGGCGCGCCTGACGCGATCCGCGAGCTGGTCGCTGTCGGCCCGGTGCGTCAGCAGACGGAGTGGATGAGCGAGCTGCTCGCCGACCCCGCGATCACCGCGCTCAACGTGGTCGCAACGCCGGAGGAGATGCCCGTCAACGAGACGATCGAGCTGGTCGAGACGGCGCGCGTGGAGCTCTCGGTGCCGATGGGCGCGGTGATCGTGAACCGGGTGCTGCCCGAGCTGTTCACCCACGCCGACGAGGAGATCTTCGACGCGCTCCGCGAGCCCGAGGCTGCGGCGGCGCTGACCGCGTCGGTGGGCCCGGGCGTGCCGGCGGTGCTCGACGGTGCCCGTCTCGCGGTGTCGCTGCGCAGGACGCGCGCCGTCCACCTGAGTCGTCTGCGCAAGACGCTCGATCTGCCGATGCTGTACGTGCCGTACCTGTTCGTACGGTCGCACGGTCTGCGGGTCACCCGGATGGTCGCGGAAGCGATCGGAGAGGAGTTGGGGCTGTGAACACCACGCCGGTGGCCTCGCCGAGCCTCGAGCCGCTCCTCGCCGCGAAGGAGATCGTGGTGTTCTGCGGTTCGGGCGGCGTGGGCAAGACCTCCATTGCCGCCGCGAGCGCGCTCGGTGCCGCGTGCCGGCTCGGCGGGACGGTCCTCGTGCTCACGATCGACCCCGCGAAGCGCCTCGCGAGCGCGCTCGGCCTCGAAGGCATCGGCAACACCGAACGGCGGGTGCCCGACGACCTCATCCGCGCTGCGGGCATCGAACCGAGGGGCGAGCTGTACGCGGCGATGCTCGACACCAAGAGCTCGTGGGACGAGCTGATCCTGCGGCACGCGCCCGACGAGGTCACGGCGTATCGGATCCTCGAGAACCGCCTCTACACGAACCTCACGTCGCGGTTCGTGCAGAGTCACGACTACATCGCGATGGAACGACTCTTCGAGATCCACGCGACCGGCACCTACGACCTCATCATCATCGACACGCCGCCCACCCGGAACGCGCTCGACTTCCTCGAAGCTCCGGCGCGTATGGCCGAGTTCTTCGGTGGCCGTCTGCTGCGGTGGCTGACGATGCCGTACCGGATGGGGGGCAAGCGCGGCGCGCGTGTGATCAACCTGGCGAGCCGGCCCTTCTACCAGATCGCCGATCGGATCCTGGGCAGTCAGTTCCTCCAGGACATCGCCGAGTTCTTCCTCAACTTCCAGTCGATGTACGACGGCTTCGTGCAGCGGGCCGAGTCGGTCGAACGGCTGCTGCACGACCGCCGCACGACGTTCGCGGTCGTGACGACGTTGGAGGCGGCGCCGCTGCGCGAGGCCGAGATCTTCTGCGACGAGCTCCGCAAGCGCGAGTTCCACCTCGGCGCGCTCGTGCTCAACAAGACCCTGCCCGACTACCTCCGCGGTCGCGAGGGCGCGCAGGCCGCAGCGCGCTTGGTGTCGGACCCGACCACGGTCGCTGGGGGTCTCACCGGGTTCGACGCGGTGCTCGCGGATCCCGCGCCCACCGCGCGTGTGCTGCGCACCGTGGGGGAGTCGTTCGAGAACTTCGCGGTCGTCGCCAAGCGCGAGGCCGAACTGCGCGGTGAGCTGGCGCACGGACCCGAGGTGCTCATCGACGTCCCCGGCCTCGAAGCCGACATCCACGACCTCAGCGGTCTCGTCGCCATGGGGGAGCACCTGTTCCGGTGACGTCCGCTCCGGTCCCTGCGCCGGGCGCGTCCGGCGTGCACCTACGCTGACCCGCATGGCGACGCTCGGCGAGCTGGCGCTCACGCACACGACGATGGACGGCGAGCAACTTGCGCACGTCCAGCGGCTCGCGCTGTCGTGGCGGCTCCTCGCCGACCTCAGCTTCTCCGACCTCCTGCTCCTCGCCCCGGTGGCGGGGGAGGAGGGTCACCGCTTCGTCGCTCTCGCGCAGGTGCGCCCGACCACCGGCCAGACGCTGTATCCGGTCGACATGGTGGGCACGGTCGTCGACGAGGTGAGTCGCCCGCTCGTCACGAGGGCGTGGCGCCTGGGCGAGATCGTCGAGGGCGACGGCGCGGTGCTCGGCGGCAAGGAACGGGCTCGCATCCAGTGCATCCCGGTGCGCCACCGCGGCGAGATGATCGCGCTCGTGACCCGGGAGATGGCGACCACGATGAGTCGCCGTCCGGGTGAGCTCGAGCGTGTGTACGTGCAGGTGTTCGAGCGGTTCGCCCACATGATCGCCGAGGGCACGTTTCCGTTCGGCCAAGACGAGATCGAGCCGGAGTCGGCCCCCCGTGTGGGCGACGGCGTGATCATCCTCGACGGCGACGCGCGGATCGTGTTCGCGAGCCCGAACGCGGTCAGCCTGCTGCACCACCTCGGGATCCACGCCTACACGCCGGGCCTGAGCCTGGCCGAGATCGGGTTCGCCGAGGGTGCGGTCGGTCGGGCGATGCGGGCCGGGCTCCCCGTGCTCGAGGAGATCGAGCGCGCCGACACGTCGATCCTGATGCGAGCGATCCCCCAGATGGAGCAGAAGCAGGCGACGGGCCTCGTGGTGCTCATGCGCGACGTGACCGACCTGCGTCGACGTGACCGACTGCTGATGTCGAAGGACGCGACGATCCGCGAGATCCACCACCGGGTGAAGAACAACCTCCAGACGATCGCGGCGCTGTTGCGACTGCAGGGCCGGCGCCTCGAGTCGAAGGAAGCGAAGCAGGCGATCCGCGAGTCGGAGCGACGCATCCGGTCGATCGCGGTGGTGCACGAGACGCTGTCGCGCGACGCCGGCGAGGTCGTCGACTTCGGCGAGATCGTGCGGCCGCTCGTGCGCGAGGTCGAGGACTCCGTGTCGTCACCCGACGCGCGGGTGCGCTTCGTGGTGGAGGGCGACCCGGGTGAGCTCCCCGGCGAGGTCGCGACCCCGTTGGCCGTGGTGCTGAACGAGCTGATGCAGAACGCGGTCGATCATGCGTTCCCGCTCGACGACGACGCCGACGAGAGTGGCGAGGGCGGGAGTCGACGGGCCGGAGGCAAGGTGACCGTGCGCCTGCATCGCCTCCACGGCGAGCTGCGGATCGAGGTCGCCGACAATGGGGTCGGGCTGCCACCCTCGTTCTCGATCGACGAATCGAAGGGCCTCGGCCTCTCGATCGTGCAGACGCTCGTGACCGGCGAGCTCGGAGGCGCCATCACGATGACCGACGACGACGGCGCCCGGGTGCAGCTCCGACTCCCCGTGGCCACGACCCCCCGGGTCGAGCTCTAGGCGGAGTGGATTCGACCTAAGCCGTCGCGCGCTGCTTGGCGAGCCAGGTCTTGCGGAGCTTGCGGCGCTCCTCTTCGGTGGTGCCGCCCCAGACGCCGGCTTCCTGGTTGGTGGCCAGCGCGAACTCGAGGCACTCGTCGGCGACCGGACAGACCTCACACACCTCGCGGGCGGCCTCGATCTGGTCGAGGGCCATGCCGGTGGCGCCCACGGGGAAGAACAACTCGGGATTCGAGTCGCGACACAACGAGCGGTTGCGCCACGCCTTGTCGTCCCATTCGTGGGTTCGAATCCAGGTGAGGGCCACGGAGCCTCCGGCCGATCGGACGTGCGAGGTGCAGCGTTACGCTCGTGCGCACGTTCACAAGCGTCCCCGGGTCGGTGTCCCGAACCTCGAGGCGGCGGCCAGGATAGAACCGGTTCCCGGCCGGCACAAGGGGTGTGAGCAGGACCTTCGCGCACCGCGCGGTTGCGTGCCTACGATCCGCCGACACCATGGGAGGTACGCGTGCTCGTCCTGGCCCATCGGGGCGCCCGCAGGGTGGCGCCCGAGAACACCATCGAGGCCTTTGTGGCCGCCCGAAACCAGGGCGCCGACGGCGTCGAGCTCGACGTCCACCGCACGACCGACGACGAACTCGTCGTGCACCACGACGCAGAGGCCGCGGGCTTCGGTGTGCTCGCCGAGCACGCGCTCGCCGAAGTGCTCGCCGCGCTCCCGTCGGTCCCGGTCCTCGCCGACGTCCTC
>JBBQMI010000234.1:0-4270 GCA_038328825.1 Acidimicrobiia bacterium
CCGCGTCCATCCGGTTGCGTGTGAGGGCGCACGATGCCGCTCGGCGCGGTGTGGTCATGATGCCGTGGGTCGAGAACCGCGCCATCGCCGCGGCCCGGGCCGCGGCTACGGATCGCTGAGGAGCGCCTCGGGGTGATCGGCGAAGTCGCGGATCGACCCGATCTCGCGGCGCGCGCCGGGCATCACCTCGGGTTGCATCGTGTAGCAGACGCCGGTCATGAGATCGGCGAGCTCGTCGGCGCTGCGATAGCCCTCGAGGTCCATGCCCCGGCCCATCCCGATGTCGCACGCGCGGCGCAGCACGATCGCAGCCTCGGCGCCGTCGGGCTCGAACGTCTGGTCGGCCCACTTGATGAACCCGCCGCGCCAGGGAGCCTCGGTGTACGGCGGTGGCGCGGTGAGGGCGGTGCCGGAGGCGATCGTCCACGCGAGCAGGAGCTGACCGTCGCGCCAGAGCCGCGGCACGCGCGTTCCCTCCGCGGTGGCCGGTGGGACCTCGACGTCGTACTGGCGCGGCGCTGCTTCGCCCCGGGCCGCGTGCGCGACCGCGAGGCCGGCGAGGTCGAACTGGTGGGTGCACTGCCACCGCGGGTCGGTGACCGCGGCGACCGACGTGCACCGCGTCGACAGCTCCATCCCGACGAGCAGCTCCAGCTGCGCGCCGGCCGCCGGGCACGTGCTCCACGGCCAGCGGCCCGCCGACGCAGTGAGGCCGGTGACGGCCCTCGCATCGTGTTCCACCACGACGGTGAAGCAGTGGAAGTCGTCTTCGAGCGCGGCCTCGACCGCGGTCGGGTCGAGGGCGCGGGTCCGGATGCGTCGGCGGTACGAGCCGTCGGGTCGGCCGGTCGCGACGACGGGAGCCGACGGCGTCACGGTGTTCCGGCGCTGCCTGCGCGGCCGGTCAACTCGGCTTCGGCGGGCGCACGTTGATCGCCAGCGTGAAGATCGAGGTCACGACCGGCTCGCCGGTCGCGGCGTCCTTCCACGCGGTCTCCTGCACGTAGAACTCGAGCTTCCCGCCGCTCGACTTCTCCCGCTCGTACACGTCGGTGACCACGGGCGTGCCCTCGAGGACGTCGCCGACCCGGGGCCAGCGGTGGTACTCGAACGCCTGCTCACCGTGGAGGATCGCCCGGCCCGGACCGCGCAGCTTCTCGATCGGGAGACCGGCGGCACCACCCTCGCCCGTCGAGCCCCAGAACGGCATCACGAACGGGAAGGTCGGCGGTACCGGCGCGTCGTCGCCGTCGTAGACCGTGTCGTCGTCGAGCAGCGCCTGGGCGAACACCCGTACCGGGCCGCGTTCGATCCGCACCGTCTGGGTCGCGCCCCGGGTGCCTTTGAGCTCGTCGAGTGCCACGCGCGTTCCTCCGCTGATCTCGAGGCGGGCGGGTGATGACGCCCGTGTCAGGTCGGAGACGCTAGTCGGGGCGCTGCCGACCCTGCACGAGCAGCAGCAGGCCGATGCCAGTGCCGACGACGAGTGCGGGGAGGAGCGTCACATGGAGCCAGGCCTCCCGCCGGAAGCGCGTAACGGGCACGATCCGTCGGCCGACGATCACGAGCCGGACGAGCTCGTCGCTCAGCCACACCCCGCGCAGGTCCAGTGGATGCGGTTGGTTCGTGGCCCAGATACCGATCTGGCTCCACGCGAGCCGTTGGCCGCTGATCGCAGTGGCCGCACCGAGGCCGACGAGCAGCACCCCGAGCCCACCGACCACGACCCGTCGGGAACCGAAGGTCGCGACGCATCCGGTGACCGCGGCGGCCACCAACACGGGCACGAACGCGAACGCGGCGAGTCGGTGCAGCGTGCGGGTCGCGTCGACATGACTCCGCACCTGGCCGATCGCCTGGGAGTTGCTCCCGAGGAAGATCCCCCGGGGCTCGTACCGGAAGGAGAGCCAGACGCCGGTGAGGAGCAGCACGACGACGAGGACCAGGCCCGCGATCAGCAATGCGACGAACCCGCGACGCGCCGTCACTCGAGCAGCTTGTGCTTCATCACCTTGCTGGTCGCGTTGCGGGGGAGCTCCGCGACGAACGTGATGTGTCGGGGTCGCTTGTAGTCGGCGAGGCGCTCCTCGCAGAACGCGCCGAGGTCGGGCGCGGTCAACGTCTCGCCGACGCGCAGCACCACGAACGCGCCGACGTCTTCGCCGAGCACCTTGTGGGGGATCCCGACCACGGCGGCCTCCTGCACCGACGGGTGCTCGAGCAGCACGGCTTCGATGTCGGTCGCGTAGATGTTGTTGCCGCCGCGGATGATCATGTCCTTCTTGCGCCCGGAGATGTACAAGAACCCGTCTTCGTCGACGTAGGCGAGGTCACCCGACCGCAGCCATCCGTCGTCGGTCCAGGTCGCGGCGGTCGCGGCGTCGTCCTTGTAGTACTCGCGCTGGCGACCGGGCATGCGGGTGAGGAGCTCGCCCACCTCGCCGCTCGGGAGCTCGCGACCGTCGTCGTCGACGATCTTCATCTCCATGCCACCGACCGCCTTGCCCACCGAGCCGATCCGCTTGGTGACCTGGTCCTTCGGCATCACGATGTACGCCGGACCGGCTTCGGTCATCCCGTAGGAGTTCGACACGCTGGCGTCGGGAAGTCGTTCCTGCAGGGTCAGCAGCGTCTGGGGCGCGAGCGGTGCGCTGCCGATCGACACCGAGACGATGCTCGACAGGTCGGGCTCGGCGAAGCGCGGGTGGGCGACGATCAGCTCGGCCATCGCGGGAACGAGGAACGCCCATGTCGGCCGCTCGCGTTCGACGATCGCGAACCACTCGTCGACGTCGAACTTCGGGAGGTAGAGGCCGACGAGCCCGAGCTTCATCGGGTTGTAGATGAAGGCGATGCCTGCGAACGTGAACATCGGCGCGCCGTGCAACCATCCGCCGCCGGTCCAGTTCGGCTCGTTGTTCGGCACCATCGCGATGTTGCGGTGCCGCACCGCGACCCCCTTGGGGAGGCCCGTCGTACCCGACGTGTACATCACGTCGGCGAGGTCGTCGTACCCGACGGGTCCCTGGAAGTCGGTTGCGTCGGGGTCGGCGAGGTCGTCGAACGGGGCCTCGGCGACCGTGCGGAGCGACGGGACCGCAGCACCCACTTCTTCGGCGGTGGCGCGCAGCTCCGAACTGGTCAGCATCGCGACGACCTCGGCGTGGCCGAGGATCGTGACGAGCTCAGGCACGGACAGGCGGGTGTTCGTGGGCACTGCGACCGCGCCGGCCTTGTGCACGGCCGCGTAGCCGACGATCCAGTCGAGCGAGCGCTCGCCGGGCAGGAAGATCGAAACCCGGTCGCCGGGTTCGACTCCCGCGCCCGCGAGCCCGCGGGCGATGCGGTTCGAACGGGTGTCCCACTCGGCGAACGTGATCGCGGTCCCGGCTCCGAGGTCGCGGTACGCGACCGCGTCGCCCAACGTCCGGGCCATGTAACGCAGTTGATCGACCTGGAGGTCACCCCATTCCGGCACGGGTGGGACACTAACAACGTGCTGATCGACCTCCACGCCCACACCGCGCCCCGTTCGAACTGCAGCACGACCACGCTCGAGGAGCTCGTCGCCTCGGCCCGCGGCCGCGGCCTCGACGCGTTGTGCATCACCGAGCACGACGTGCGCTGGCCCGACGACGAGATCGCCGATGCAGCTCGCCTGCTCGACTTCACGTTGATCCCCGGGGTGGAGCTCACGACCGATGTCGGGCACGTGCTCGCGTTCGGCCCGCTCGAGAAGCCGCTGTGGATGGGGTACAAGCTCGAGGAGCTGGTGGCCGAGACCGAACGCACCGGTACCGCGCTCGTGCTGCCCCATCCGGTCCGGCGCACTGCCGGCGAGCGGGCCGTGCTCGGCGGCCACACCCCACCCGCGCCTGAGGTCGTCGCGGCGATGCCGCAGTGGACGGCCGTGCACGCCATCGAGGTGGTGAGCACGCAGACCACCGAGCTCGAGCACGCGCTCACCGCCGCGGCGCTCGGGGTGGTGCCGCGGCCGTCCGTCGGCGCGAGCGACGCCCACGGCCCGGGCCTCGCGGGGACGTACGCCACCAGCATCGACCGACGGGTTGTCACGGCGGTCGAGCTCGCGGCCGAGATCCGGGCCGGTCACGTGGCGCCGGCGCACCTCGACGGCTGACGCAGGCACCTCGACGGCTGACGCAGGCGTCAGGCTACGATCACCCCGGAATCGCAGTCTCCGGAAGGGTTCTCGTCATGGGTGACGCCGTCATCGTCTCGGCCACGCGTACGGCCATCGGTACCGCGCGCA
>JBBQMI010000235.1:0-4240 GCA_038328825.1 Acidimicrobiia bacterium
ACGGCGCGGCGCCACTGCTGATCGGGGTGCTGCACGATCACTCCCAGCCGGACCAGGATGCGAGCTTCGAACGCTCGGCGCGCGTCGGGATCGCACTGGTCGGCGATCGGCTCGACCGGCCGGTCGAGTTCGTCCACGCGCACGCCGCCGGGTTGCCGCGGGGGACCGCCGACGCCGTGATCAGCGCCTTCGACGAGCTCGACGCCGCGGGGGTCCTCGCGATGATCGGCCCCGCGATCACCGACAACGGGCTCGTGGTGCGCGACCTCGCCGACACGGCCGAGTTGCCCTGCATCAACTACACGGGCAGCGAGGAGACTCGTAGCGAGTGGATGTTCCACTACCAGATCGGTTCGCTCGAGGAGGAGCCGAACGTGTTGGCCCGCCACCTCGCCGAGCGCGGGCTCACGCGCGTCGCGTTGGTGTACGACCGTTCGACGATCGGTCGTCGGTACGCGAGCTTCTTCGACGACGCGTGCCCCGCGTTCGGCATCGATCTCGTCGGCCGGGTCGGGGTGTCGCCCGTGGCCGACGATCTCGGTGGCCCGGTCGAGTCGCTCCGGTCGACCGGCCCCGACGCGCTCGTGTACCTGGGTCTCGGTCTCTCGGCTCATCCTGTGGCGCGCGCGCTCGCCGAGCTCGCGTGGACCCCACCGGTGGTCACGAACTCGGCGCTGATGTTCGGCTACGCGAACGCCGATTGGGCGCGGGCCTGGAACGGCTGGACCTACTGCGATTCGGTGTCGGGCGGCAACGCGGTGCTCGCCGCGCTGCAGGAGGAAGTCGGGGCGGCGCTGCCCGGCCCCGGCCCGCCGGGCCAGCACGATCTCGGTCGTCTCGTGGCCGAAGCGGCCGCCCGCGCCGACCACCTCACGCGCGTCGGGATGCGCGAGGGCCTCGAGCGGATCAAGATGCTCCCCTCGGCGACGGGTCGAGCCGGCACGACCATGGGCTTCGGCCAATGGGATCGTGCCGCGCTGAAGGGCGAGTATCTGGTGCTCCGGCGGTGGGAAGACGGCGTGTCGCGGGAGCTCGCCGAGTCGTGACGCACCGGGCCGGTCGCCGGCGACGAGGGGGACGCGCGTGAACACATCGGACCTGCAGATCACCGACTGGGTGATCGACTGCGACACTCACGTCACCGAATCGGCCGGCGTGTGGCGCGACCGCCTCCCCGCGAAGTGGCGCGACCTCGGCCCCCGGATGGTGCGTACCGAACGCGGTGTGGACGCGTGGCTCGTGGGCGAGAACCCGCAGCCGATCCCGATCGGGATGACGGCGGTCGCAGGCTGGCCCGAGCCGTTCCCGTCGTGGCCGAAGACCATGGACGACACGCCGCCCGCGGCCCACGACGCCGAAGCGCGGCTCGAGTACATGGATTCCGTGGGCATCTGGGCGATGGCGCTCTACCCGAACGTCGGCGGCTTCGGGAACCAGGGCTTCCTCCAGCTCGCCGACTCGGATCTGATGCTCGCGTGCGTTCGGGCGTACAACGACTGGCTCATCGAGTGGTGTGCCCCCGACCCGCGCCGGTTCATCCCGATCATGGCCACCCCGTTCTGGGACATCGACGCGACCGTCACCGAGATCGAGCGGTGCGCGGCGATGGGCCACAAGGGGATCCTCTTCTCCGGCGAGCCGCAGGTGCTCGGGCAGCCGCACCTCGGTGACCGCCACTGGGACCCGCTCTACCGGATCGCGGCGGAGACGGGGCTGTCGCTCAACTTCCACATCGGCTCGGGCGACATGTCGGCTTCGTTCGCCCGCGACCGGGTGAAGGCGCACGGAGTGGGCTCGACGCTCGTGACCACCAGCCTCGAGCTGTTCCTGGGCAACGCCATGCAGGTGGCCGACCTGCTGCTGAGCGGGGTGTTGCCCCGCCATCCCGACGTGCGGTTCGTGTCGGTCGAGAGCGGGATCGGGTGGGTGCCGTTCGTCCTCGAATCGGCCGACTACTGCTTCGAGTACTCCACGATGCGCGCCGAGCGACCCGAGTACGACATGCGCCCGAGCGACTACTTCCACCGTCAGGTCTACGCGTGCTCGTTCTTCGAGTCGCACGCGCCGCAGCGCGACCTCGACGTGATCGGTGCCGACAACGTGCTGTTCGAGACCGACTACCCGCATCCGGTCTGTCTCTTCGGCAACGTCCGCGAGCGCATCGACGAGGCGTTCGGTGCTCTCGACGAGCCGACGCGGCGCAAGGTGCTGTGGGACAACGCGGCGCAGCTCTACGGCGTCGAGCCGCCCGATCGCACCTGGACCCCACTACCGGCCTGAGTCCTCGGGCTCGGTGACGAAGTCGATGAGCTCCTCGACGGCGCGGATGAACGGCTGCTCGAGGTGCTTCCACGTGCTCGTCGCATCGAGGATCCGTCGCCACAGCGCGCCGGGGTTCTCGGCCCCGAGCGCCGCGCAGACGCCGGTCTTCCAGTCCTCACCCTTCGGGACCGCCGGCCAGGCATCGATCCCGACCACCGCCGGCTTCACCGCCTCCCAGACGTCGACGTAGGGCGTGCCGGTCACGAGGACGTGGGGGTTGCGGATGGTCTCGACGATCCGCATCTCCTTGCTCCCGGGCACGAGGTGGTCGACCAGCACGCCGATGCGCCGACCCGGTGCGGGCGCCATCTCGGCGAGCGCGGCGTCGAGGTGGTCGAGACCGTCGAGTCGCTCGACGACGATCCCCTCGATGCGAAGGTCGTCGCCCCAGACCTTCTCGACGAGCTCGGCGTCGTGGACACCCTCGACGACGATGCGACTGGCCCGCGCCACGCGTGCCTTCGCGCCGATCAGGGCGCGACTCCCCGACGCGGTCACCGTGTTCGTCACGCGTGCCGACGCGAGGTGCGCGGGGCCGTCGAGCTGCTCGACGATCGAGGCCGGCACCAGCCGGACGGGGCGTGACGCGACGAGGAACGCACCGGGCGTGTTGGCGACGCGACGTTCGAGGCCCGTGGCGCCCCTGATCACCGCGATCGTCCCGTCGAAGCCGACGAACTCGCCCGAGAAGCCGCTCGAACGGTGCACGACCTTCAGGCCGGGGACGGCGGTGCACGCGGGGTACTCACGCGCGAGTCGCTCGGGTCCGTCCACGGGACCCGCGAGGATCCCGCCACGCGGTCGGGTGTCGTCGGCCATCACGCGAACCTAACCAGCCGACGTCGCCGACCGACGGATCTTCGTGATGCTGGGCCTCAGAGACGACCGTCAGGGGGCAGCGCGGCGACGGCGGTGCGGAACGCGTCGGAGCGCAGCTTCCAGTTCCCGATCGAGGCCGGCGTCGGCGCCGACGGCGAGAACATCACCACACCGCCGGGCGGGAGCGCGTGCGCCGCGAGGGCCACGGCTTCGCCGACGGTCGAAGCCGCGCCGAGCACCTCGACGCCACTGGTGTGTGCGAGCACGGCACCGTTCTCGGGGAGCGTGACCCCGCGGATGCGGCCGACGGGCCAGCGGGCGATCTCCTCCTTCAGAGGAGTCGGGTCCACGCCCCGATCGGCGCCGCCGAGGAGCACGATGGTCGGTCGGTCGAGCTCGCGTGCCCACGAGAGCCCGGCGGCCGCGGCCCACGGGTTGGTCGCGAGCGCGTCGTCGATCCAGAGGCCGTCGCCCGGCCCCGCGCACGGCGCGAGCCGGCCGGGGAGATTGCGTTCCGCGGCAGCGAGGATCTCGGCGTCGCCGATCCCCGGCGCCCCGAGCGCTCGGACCACGGCCGCGGCGAGCGCGGCGTTCTGCACGCGGTGGTGCGGGAGCCGGAGGTCGTGCGCGGGGACGTCGACGAGCTCGGCGTCGACCCCGCGCAGCGCCGCGACCGCGGCCGACTCGGTGCGGGGAACGAACACCTGCGACGCGGTGCCTCCGTCGTTCGCGACGACGCGGAGCTTGTCCCGGCGGTAGACCTCGAGGCTGCCGTGCCAGTCGAGGTGGTCCTCGGCGAGCGACGTGAGCACCGCGATGTCGGGGACGTGGTGAAGGTCGCTCGCCTGGTAGCTCGAGACTTCGAGCACGATGACCGGCGCGTCGTGGGCCCACTCGTCGGAGAACACCGGGATCCCCAGGTTCCCGGCGATGCCGACCGACAGCCCCGAGCGGTGCGCGAAGTGACCGATGAGGTCGGTGGTGGTCGACTTCCCCTTGGTGCCGGTGACCATCACGAGGCGCTGCGTGTCGGCACGGGAGCCGACCCACAGGTCGACGGGCGTCGTCATCGCCGCGCCGCGCCCCAGCGCGGCGGTGA
>JBBQMI010000236.1:0-4235 GCA_038328825.1 Acidimicrobiia bacterium
AGGCGCGTGACCCACACCACCTCGGCGGGCTCGCGTCCGAGCAACGTCTGTTCGAGGTTGGCGAGCATCCGGGTGACGATCGCACGGGATCCGACCGGATCAAGGAAGCGTGGGTCGAACGCGACCCCGGGGTGGAACTCGGCGAGCCACGCCGCGCACCCCTCAGGGGAGAGCTCCACCCCCCGGTCGAACGGATCGAAGTAGCGCCAGCCATCTCCTCCGCCCGCAGTGCGTACCAGGAAGTGGCCCGGCATCCCGACCCCTTCGACCGTGGTGCCGACGCGCCTCGCGACCTCGATCATCACGACGCTCAGCGTGATCGGGATACCGAGGCGTCGGGTGACGACGTCGTCGAGGTAGGAGTTGCGGGGATCGCCGTAGTCGAGGCGGTTCCCCGCGAAGCCGAGCTCCACGAACAGGTGGCGCGCCAACGCGGCGGCCTCCGACGGCGCACCGTCGGCGAGATCGTCGAGCCGGCCGAGCCAGGCGTCGACGTCGAGGCCGGGGTGCGCATGCGCGGCGATGAGCAGCGCGGCTTCGCCGGGTGCGACCGCCGACTCCGGGCCGCGGAGGAGCTCGGCGAACCGGGCGGTCGCATCCTCGACCGTCATCGCGTCGTGCGCCTCGTGGTCCGACACTCCATCCGATCGACCGTACCCGCCTCGGATGACCCGCCGGTACAGTCGCGCGGTGGCAGCCAGTCGCATCCCGGCCCGGTCCGGTCGCCCTCCCGACGGCCTGATGACCGAGGTCGCCGACCGGATCGCAAGGACGGGGCAGCGGCCCACCCGGAACCGGCTCGCGATCGTCGAGGCGCTCCAGGCGTCACCACGACCGCTCACGATCAACGAGATCCTCGACGCGCAACCCCAGCTCGCCCAGAGCTCCGTGTACCGCAACCTCGTGGTCCTCGAGCAGGCACGGACCGTGCGACGAATCGTGACCGATCACGAGTTCGCCCGCTACGAGCTCGCCGAGGACCTCACCGGCCACCACCACCACCTCATCTGCGTCGAATGCGGGGCGGTGGAAGACGTCCCCGCGCCAGCCGGGCTCGAGCGCTCCGTGCACAACGCCGCGGAACAGATCGCTCGCAGCACCGGGTTCCGCACCGAGCACCACCGCATCGACCTGCTGGGTCGCTGCAAGCAATGCGCCTGAACACCCCGCGCCGGCTCCGGCGCTCGCGCGGGTCAGGTCGCCGCGTTGACGGCCGCGGTGAGGCCGGCGGGTGAGAGGTCCTGGAGCTGCTCGCCGTTCACGAACACGGTCGGCGTCTGGTTCACGCCCTTGTTGCGCGACGTGTTCTCGGTCTGCTTGCGCACGAATCCGGCGTAGCGCTCCGAGCGCACGCACTTCTCGAACGTCGTGAGGTCGGTCCCGGTGATCCCGGCCTGACGACCGAACGACACGAGCTGGTCTTGCGTGAGGAACCCGGAGTTCTCCGCGGCCTGGTTCGAGTACAGGAGGTCATGGAACTCCCAGAACTTCCCCGCGTCGGCCGCGCAGATCGCGGCGGAAGCGGCGCGGATCGACTCGTCGCCGAGGAAGGCGAAGTTGCCGAACGCGAACCGGATCTTCTTCTCGGCGACGAGCTGCTTGATCGTCGGGTCGGTCGACTGGAAGAACGCGCGGCACGACGGGCACTGGTAGTCGCCGTATTCCTCCACGAGCACCGGCGCCGACGCGTCGCCTTCGATCTCGGTCCGGTTCGGACCGAGCTGGTGGTTCGGCGCGACGACCGTCGCGTTCTCGCTCTTCGACCGCGAGCTCTGGATCACGATGCCCGCCACCGCAGCCACGACCACGACGCCGATCACGATCCAGAACACCAGCGGCGGGCCGCTGCGTTGTGCTTTCGCGTACTTCGGCCGGCGCGGCTTGGCCGATGCGGCGGGACCTGAGGTCGATCCCGACAGCTTGGGTCCACGGGGCTGCTTCTTCTTGGCCATGGCTAGGAGATCTCCTCTTCGGGGTCGTCGCGGGCAAAGCGGTCGTCGAGGCAGTAGGGGCTGCGCGGCCCGAGCGCGACCACGAGCGCGAGCACGAGGAAGAAGCCGTCGCGGAGCAGCTCGGTCGCATAGGTCCAGCCGTCGACGTCGGCCGCGCCACCGCCGCCGAAGCAGCCACAGTCGATCTGGATCCCCCGCGTCCAGACCGACACGATCCCGGCCATGAACACGACCAGGATCACCGCCGAGATCCACCCCGCGATCCTCGTGCCGATCCCGAGGACCAGCAGCGCCGCGAGCGCGAGCTCGACGAACGGCAGACCCCAGGCGAACGGCTTCACGAGCGCCTCGGGGAGGATCTCGTAGGCGCGCACTGCTCGCACCGCGGCGTCGGGATCACCGAGCTTGGCGATCGCGGCCCACGCCCAGACCACCCCGAGGCCGAGCCGCGCGACGACGGCCACGGTCGCACCCCACATCTGTCGGGATGCTTCCGTGGCCGTCGTCACACCGCTCCCCACCACTCCTAGGTCGTCGTCTTCGATCGGCCGGTGCGGGCGAACGCCACGCCACCGATGATGACGCCCAGCGCGCCGACCACGATGGCGACGATAGCGAGCGTGTCCGACGAAGAGTTGCCATCGGAATCGGAGGTCGCCGACGCTTCCGACGTCGTGTCGGCGGCCGCGGCGTGGTGGTCGGCACCTGCGGTGGCCTTCTCGAGCATCAGGACCGGCGCCGGGCGCTCCGGCTCCGCGCCGCCCGCGGGGGTCAGCTCGATCCACCGGGCGACGTCACCGTCGCTGTAGGTCTGGAGCGTCTTGAAGACGACCTCGTCGCGCTTCGGGAGCGGGCCCATCGAGACCGGGAACGACTGGAACTGCCCCGGCTGGATCTGACCACCCGCCCAGGTGATCTTCGACACCGCCTCGCTCACCTGACCGTCGTCGGTCGTGACCGGCGCGGAGAGCGGGGTCTTGGTGACCGTGGCCGTCCAGCCGGGCACGGGCTGCACGCTCACCGACGCGATCGGCTGGTCGGTCGGGATCTCGACTTCGACCTGCACGGTGCTCGCGTCGTCCTTCTCGTTCGGGACCTTGAACGTGACGGTGGCGTACCCGCCCTGGTTCGCCTGCGACGGATCCACGGTCACGTGGGCGAACGCCGGTCCCGCCGCCAGCGCGACTCCCAGCATCGTCGCCAGCACCAGCACGATCTTCTTCATGGAACGCTGCTCCTTCGGTGGATCAACGGATCGGGATCGTCCCGGTGCCGACCACCTCGTCGGTCTCGCCGACGAGGGCACGGACGGTGATCGTCCAGTCGCCCGCGAACGGGAACCGGAACCCAGGAGAGAAGTAGTGGCCGGGGCCCAGGCGGCGCAGGGGGATGTCGATCGGTCCGAGCCCGCGCGCCACATCCGTCGCCTGCGCGGTCATCTCGAGCGTGTCCTTCGGACCGCCCCCCGGCGTGAGCGCGCTGAGATGGACGTCGTTCGGCCCGACGCGGGCCGGGACCACGTTGGTGTCGAACCAGAGCGTCTTCGTCTTGATGTAACCGACGAACGGCCCTCGGTTCGCTTCCCTTGCCGGTGCCGCGTTCACCAGCAGCGCAGTCACCGAGAGCACGACCACCGCGATCGCGACCTCGAGCCACACCGACCGTCGCAACCGACGCGCCGCGCTCGCGTCGTCGAGCGGCGCGCGGTCGAACGCGAAGTCGGGATCATCGAACGCCGCCGCTGCCGTCGACGCGCCCGTCCTACCGGCTCCGACGGAGACGAGTTCGCGGTCGTCATCGGGTGCAACGGGCGCGATCGACGGGCCGCCCCACCCGTCGCCGTCGCCCTGGTCGTCGTCCTCGTCGTCGTAGCGGTACTTCTGGTTGACGATGTCGCGACTGAACGCGGCGACGATGACCAGCACCGCGAAGACGCCGAGCTTCACGAGCAGGAGCTTGCCGAAGTCGGTCGTGGTGAGCGCGTGGAAGCTTCCGACCTCGCGCCAGGACTGGTACGACCCCGAGATCACGATCGCGATCACACAGACGAGCGCGAGCTGCGAGTAGCGCGGAACGGCCCGCTTCAAAGTCGCGAGATCGGCCGTCGGGAGTAGGGCGTAGGCCAGCACGGGCAACGCTCCGATCCAGAGCGACACACCCGCGATGTGCACGGCGTCGGCAAGGAGCGCGAGCGGGACCTGGCTTCCGGTCCCGGCGTGACCGGAGAGCCCCGGTGTGAAGACGATGCCCAGTCCGACGAGCGCGGCGGCCGGACCCCACCAG
>JBBQMI010000237.1:0-4230 GCA_038328825.1 Acidimicrobiia bacterium
TGACGCGAGCGTCCAGTCGTCGCGCAACGTGATGCGATTCGAGATCGCGATGCCGCCGCCCCGACCGACGGACCGGGCCGCCCACGTGTTCCCGCTCGTCTCGAGGACCCACGCACGGACCGGATCGGCGATCAGGAACGACGAGAAGTAGGCCTTCGGCGGATCGGCCTCGGCCGCGCCACCCTGGCCATGGACGGCGAGTAGATCGGTGATCACCTCGACCGCGGCATCGGCGTCGGTGGCGCGCTCGAGCGCGAGGCGGACGAGGTCCATGCCGATGAGGGCGGCCGGCGCGGATCGGGGATCGGTGGTCGTCCAGAGCATCTCGTTGCCGACCGCGACGCGGTGCTCGTTCACGCCGTGCTCGAGGCCCCAGAGCCAGGTGGGACGCGAACCGACGAGCGCGGCCGCACCCGGATCGGGGATGTCGAGGTACTGCGTCCGCAGGGTCGAACCCGCCGGACCAGGTCGTCGGGGCGCGTGGGCCTCGACCACCTGGGGCTCGCCCACGGGGCGGTCGGAGTTCTTCGCGAAGAGCGTTCCCTGCGTGCCGACGGCGGCGAGGGTGTCACACACGACGGGCCCGGCCCACCGAGGTCAGAAGAAGTCGCTGCCGCCGTCGACGGGGATCGTCGCGCCGACGACGTAGCTCGCGAGCTCGGAGCAGAGGAACACCACCAACGCCGCGACCTCTTCGGGGAGTCCGATCCGACCGATGTCGTTCGGCTGGTGGAAGTCGCGCTCGATCGCGGCGTATGCCGCTTCGAGCGGACCTTCGGGAAGGTCCCGGAGGTCGGTGTCGGCGAGGTAGCCCTCGATCGCCGAGGTCATCACCATCCCGGGGCACACCGTGTTCACCACGATGCTCTCGCCCGCGAGCTCGCGTGACAGGTTCTTGGTGGCGCTCGCGAGCGCGGCCTTCGCTGCGGTCCAGGCGATGAGTCCAGGGCTCTGGTGACGGATCATGCTCGACGCGACGCTCACGACGCGACCGAACGCAGCCTTCCGGAGCAGCGGGAGCCCGGCGCGCACGCACCGAACGAGGGTGATCACGCCGGAGTCGAACGCGTCGAGCCACTCGTTGTCGGTGAGGTCGCCGGTGCCGCCGAGGTGGGCGGGCCCGGCCGCGTGGACGAGCACGTTGAGCTCACCCCAACGGTCGTCGAGAAACGAGAACGCGGCTTCGACCTCACCGGTGTCGAGCAGGTCGCACTGCAACCCGATCGCGTCGGTCGCACCCGCGGCGATGCAGTCGGCCTCGGCCTCGGCGAGGTCGCTCGACGTGCGCGCGAGCACCGCGACCCGACAGCCCTCGGCGCCGAGCTGCTCGGCGACGGCACGGCCGATCCCCCGTGAGCCGCCGGCCACGACTGCGGTGCGACCGCGCAACCCGAGGTCCACGACTAGCGGGCCAGCTCGGCGGCGAGGTGCGCGGCGGTGAGCGGTTCACCGGTCGCGTCTTCGACGAGGTGATCCCAGCGTCGCGCCGAGCCCGGCGCGAGGAAGCGTTCCACGAGGAGGCGGCCGGCCTCGGGCCGGTCGACGATGCCGCCGGTCTCGCGCTGGAGCGTCGCTGCGAGCTGCGACGCGACCAGCTCCCCGTAGAGGTAGTTCTGGTAGTACACCGGCGCGGCCGCCAGATGGATCTTGGCGGCCCAGTCGGGGGCATGACGGCCCTCGGGTCGGTGCAGCAGCTGGAAGCGCTCGACGAGGTTCCACCACAGGGTGTCGTGGTCGGCGTCGGGGTCGGCGTACAACCCCCGTTCGAAGTGCGTCATCACGAGCACCCACCGGGCGAACACGAGGAGCGCGACCCGCTGCGACGTTGCGAGCCGGGGTGCGAGCGCGTCGACCTCGTCGCCGGGCCGCTCGGCCACGACGCGCAGCCACTCGGGATCGCGGGGGAGTCGCCCGAACAACATGGCCACGCCCTCGGTGGTCAGCGCGTGCGCCGCGCCGCGGAGGAGCCACGGGAGCTCGGGGTCGAGCGAGGTGTCGTAGAGCGCGTGGCCGAACTCGTGGAGCATCGTGTCGGTCCAGCGCGCGTTCGGGGTGTTGTTCGACAGCACGCGCACGTCGCCCTCGCGGTCGATGTCGATGCAGAAGGCGTGCTGGCTCTTCCCCGGTCGGGGGAGGAGGTCGCTGCGTTCTACGACCGGGCGGAGATCCAGGCCGAGACCGTCGTAGGTGCGGAGGGTCAACGCAGTGAGGTCGGCCTCGGCGAACAGGGGGTCGAGATCGACCGCGCCGTCTGCGGGGACCTCCTGGAAGAACGGGTCGTCGAGGTGCCACGGGCGCAGCTCGTCGACCGTGCAGCCGAACCGCTCGGCCTGGCCCGTATCGAGCTCGGCCTTCCACGCCGCGAACGGCGCCGCGGTGGCCGCGTCGACCTCGGCCAGCGTCGCGAAGAGCCGGTCCTCGTCGAGCTCGCCGGGGGCGAGCGCGAGGGGGAAGTGGTCGCGGTGGCCGAGGGCACGCGCAGCGTGGTGGCGCGCCCGGACGAGGTCGCGGAGGCGGTCGGCGACCTCGGCGCCCACCTGCTTCGACGCCTCCCACGCGGCTTGCCGCTCGGCGTTGTCGTCGCTCGACTTGAGGATGGCGAGGATGGTGTTGTCGTCGACCGGCGCGCCGTCGATCTCGCCCCGGAAGGCGTTGAAGCTCGAGTCGACGCTCGTCTCGAGCTCAACAATCCGCGTCCGCAGCTCTGCCGGCACCTGGTTCGGCGCGAGCGAGTCGTGCAGCACCGTGATCTGGCGCGCGAGGAGCGGATCGGCGGGGGGATCGGCGCGCGCGGCGGTGAGCGCGGCGAACGCGTCGGCGTCGGCGTATGCGTCTCGCAGGGCGAGCTCGGCCTCGGTGCGGAGCTGCTCGGCCGCGGGGGAGGCGTCGGTGTAGCTGTCCCACCAGGCCCGACCGACCGCGATCTCCAGCGGCCGCAGGCGGGCTTCGAGATCGGCGACGAGCGTGGCCGGATCGGCGCTCACTTGAACCAGATGCGCTGGTAGTCGCGGCTCATCGGGTGCAGGAGCAGCGCCACCAACGCGACGGCCAACATCAGGCCGAGCGGGTCGTAGCTGATGTACTGGCTGATGGAGAAGCCGGCAATCAGCGGCTTCAGAAGGTTCCCACCCGCGCCAACCAGGGCGAGGGTGTACCCCCAGCGCTTCTCGTTCGCGATGCCGAATGCACCTCCCGCCATCGCGACGGTGATGATCAGGCCCAGCGGGAAGAAGACGAGGACTCCTCCGAAGAGCAGCGAGAAGGCGGCGTCGATGTAGAGGAGGATCACCGCGATCTGGAGGGTCTGGGGTTGGGTGTTGTTGAACCAGCGACGTTCGTTCACGGTGTCATTCTGGCCGAAGGAGCGGCCACGGGTTGGTTCACTGCCCGCGAGCGGAGCTGACCGCAGGCCGCGTCGATCTCCGTGCCCCGGTTCCGGCGGACCGTCGCGGTCACCCCACCCGACTCGAGGGAACGGGCGAACGCCCCCATCGCGGGGGCGCTCGGCTTGTCGCCGCCGAACCCGGCGGTGGGGTTGAGCGGGATCAGGTTCACGTGGGCGCCACCCACGCCGGGGAACCCCTTGAGGAGGCGCGCCAGGGCGGCGGCGCGGGCGGTGTCGTCGTTCACGCCCGCGATCAGGGCGTACTCGAAGGTCACCCGGCGGCCCCGGGCCTCGCTGAACTCCTGGGCCGCGTCGAGCACCTCGGCGATCGGGTACCGGCGGTTCAGCGGCACGAGCCGGTCGCGGAGCTCGTCGTCGGGCGCGTGCAACGACACCGCGAGCGTCACCGGCAGCTCCTCCTTCGCGAGCCGGCGGATGCCGGGCACGACCCCGACCGTCGACACGGTGATGTGGCGGGCCGAGAGCCCGAGGTCGGTGTGGAGCCGCTCGACCGATTCCCAGACCGCGTCGTAGTTCGCGAGCGGTTCGCCCATCCCCATGTACACGACGTTCGAGACCCGTTGGTCCGACGCGTGCGCAGCCGCGGCGACCTGCTCGATGATCTCGCTCGCGCGGAGGTGACGTTCGAAGCCGGCCTGGCCGGTCGCGCAGAACGTGCAGGCCATCGCGCAGCCGGCCTGCGACGAGACGCACACGGTCGCACGGGTGGGGTAGCGCATCAGCACGGTCTCGATCTCGGCGCCGTCGCTGCGGCAGCGCCACAGCCACTTGCGGGTGCGGTCACGCGCGTCGCGCTGTTCGGTTACGGGCTCCAGCACGAGCGG
>JBBQMI010000238.1:0-4177 GCA_038328825.1 Acidimicrobiia bacterium
GCGCTGCTCATCGCGCTCGCCGCGAACCTCGGCAACCTCTTCGACCGCGCGCCGGGTCGCACGATCAAGGTCGCGCTGGTCGCGTATGTGCCCGTCGCGATCGTGCTCGGGACCGGCGCGGTGGGGATCGCGATCGCGCCCGTGATCGGCGCGGCGCTCGGCGTGCTGCCCGAAGACCTGCGCGAGCGACTCATGCTGGGCGACACCGGTGCCAACGTGCTCGGCGCTGTGCTCGGTGTGGCCGTCGTGCTCGGCACGAGCCGCACGACCCGCAACGGCGTGATCGTGGCCCTCGTCGTGCTGAACGTCGCGGCCGAGTTCGTGTCGTTCAGTCGGTTGATCGACGCGGTGCCACCGTTGCGGTGGTTCGATCGCCTCGGTGGGCGGGCCGGGCCGGAGGCGGAGGTCCGTGCGGACGGCACCGAGCCTTGAGCCACACCGCACGGGGCGCGGGGAGCCCCGGGTAGCGGCGCTGGTACCCCTCGCGACGGAGCCTCTCGCCCATGTCGGTGAAGCTCCCGAAGCGCGGCCTCGACCAGCGGACGACGCCGCGTCACCACGGGTGTGCGGCGTCGCGCACGACGTCGTCCTCGGTGATGCGAACGTTGCGGCGCTGCGAGGTGATCCGCAGGATCGACGTGTCGACGTACCGGTCGGGTGTCCGCCGGTGGTTGCGCCACACGATGCCGGGCTCGTCGCTGATCACCATGGCGCCGGGTGGCAGCGACCGGATGGCCCGACCGATCGTGGCTTCGGTGGCATCGGGACCGTCGGGCCAGAGCAGCGGCTGCAACGAGACGACCCAGATCGGCAGCGCCACGACTGCCGCGATCGCGAGCGTGCGCACGCGCACACGCGCGGTGGCGATCAGCAACGCGAGCGGGGGGACGAGATGGGCCGTGTGGCTGCGCCAGATCGGGTTCTCGGTGAGGAGCAGCCCGGCGACGACCAGTGCCCACACCACGATCGGCACCCGCCCGGCACCGAGGCGATCGATCCAACCGCGCGCGGTCGGGGAATCGACAGGATCGGCGTCGTGCCGGGCGCGGTGCCAGATCCACACGACGACCGCAGCGAGGCCGGCGACGACGAGGGGGAGGTCTCGCGTCACGAGCGCCCGCACGATCACGTCGAGGTTGTGGAGCGGCTGCCGTTCTCCGACGACATCGGTGTGGTACAGCACCGACTGTTCGAGCACGCGCGCCAGACCCCACGGCACCGAGGCGACGAACGCGATCACCGCGGCCACGAGCGGCACCGCGACGATGTCGGCGCGCCGCCGACGCGAGATCACGAGGATCGCGATCGTCACGAGGGCCGGCAGCACGAGGAGGCTCTTCACCGAGAACGCCGCGCCGGCCAGGATCCCGATGACGACCGCCCGCGTGGTCGATGGTGCCCGTCGGTATCCGAGTGCGACGGCCACCGCGATCACGCTCAACGCGCTCGCCGGACCGTCGGCCGCGAGCGGTGCCGACGTCCAGAGCACCGAGCCGCTCACGATCACGAGCCCCGCGGCGAGGAGGGCCCGGGCTCGGGTGGTGAGCTCGCGCCCGGCGACGTAGGTCGCGATCGCGATCGCCACCCCCGACGCCACCGCGATCGAGCGGGGCGAATCGAACGTCCGGAAGGTCACGAGGTCGCCGAACCACGCGAGGGGGAGGAAGAGCGGGCCCTGACTCGAGAACACCTCGCGGAACGGTGCGCCGCCGGCGCGCATCGCGACCACCGATGCGCCGAACACGCCGTCGTCGAACACGAGGCTGCGTTCGGAGAGGAACGCGGGGATGCGGATCACGAACGCGGCGACGCCCACGATCACCAGATCGAGCGCGGTCGTGCGACGGGAGGGATCCTTCGGAGGCGTGGCGACGTCGAGCGCGCCACCGGGTCGCGCTGCAGTCATCGGTGCTCGCACGGGCGGACGGAGACGCCGCGGGTCCCGCCGAAGGTCTCGGCCTGCTCGGAGCCGACGAGCCGCTCCAACAGCTCGGGCCCAGCGCTGCCGCCGTTTGTCACAGGACGAGCGGTATCCGCAGGGGATGTGACGAACGAAGCGTTGGTGGGGGCGGCGACGACCCCGACCGAACCGATCGCGACGAGCGGCGGGTCGCGTCGGTGCGACGGGGCCACCGCCGGGGCGCGTGCGTCGTCGAGCGTGGGCACGCGCCTCCCTCGTTCTCCGGCCGTCTCGATCGGCCCTCGGGGTTCCCTGGAGCGGGTCGGGCGCATGGTACCGTCGGCTTCCCGTAGGTCAGTGACGCGTCGGCGCACGCCTTTCGACGCACTTGTCCAGTCGGGGAATCCCGGAGGTAGAGGTCTTGGTGAAGCACATCTTCGTGACGGGTGGCGTGGCATCGAGCCTCGGGAAGGGCCTCACCGCCTCGTCCCTCGGAAGGCTCCTCAAGGCCCGGGGCCTGCGGGTCACGATGCAGAAGCTCGACCCGTACATCAACGTCGATCCGGGCACGATGAACCCCTTCCAGCACGGCGAGGTGTTCGTCACAGACGACGGTGGTGAGACCGACCTCGACCTCGGTCACTACGAGCGCTTCGTCGACGTGCCGCTCAACCGGCGCAGCAACGCGACGACCGGATCGATCTACCAGTCGGTGCTGTCGAAGGAACGCCATGGCGCGTACCTCGGCCAGACGGTGCAGGTGATCCCGCACATCACCGACGAGATCAAGGAGCGCATCCTCAGCCTCGCCGCCGACGATGTCGACGTGATCATCACCGAGGTCGGCGGCACCGTCGGCGACATCGAGATCCTCCCGTTCCTCGAAGCGATCCGCCAGTTCCGCAAAGACGTCGGACGCGACAACGTCTTCTACCTCCACGTCACGCTCGTGCCGTTCATCGGGCCGTCGGGCGAACAGAAGACGAAGCCCACGCAGCACTCCGTCACCGAGTTGCGCAGCCGAGGGATCCAGCCCGACGTGATCGTATGTCGCTCCGACCGCCCGATCGCGACGCGCCTCAAGGAGAAGATCAGCCAACTGTGCGACGTCCCCGAACGGGGTGTCGTGTCGGCGATCGACGCCGACGACCACTACGAGATCCCCCACGTGCTGCACGACGAAGGTCTCGACGACAACGTGTGCGAGATGCTCCGGCTCGACGAAGGCCCGCCCGACCTCGGCCCGTGGAAGGCGCTCGTCCAGCGGGTGGCGGAAGCGACCGACGAAGTCCACATCGGACTCGTGGGCAAGTACGTGAACCTGCCCGACGCCTACCTCTCGGTGGTCGAGGCGCTCAAGCACGGTGGCTATGCCTGCGGCGCGAAGGTCGTCATCGACTGGATCGCGTCCGACGACACCGAAGGGCTGCTCGCCGAGGGGCGCCTGCGTGATCTCGACGGCATCGTGATCCCCGGCGGGTTCGGGTTCCGCGGGATCGAAGGCAAGATCGCGGCGGCCGGATTCGCGCGGTTGAACGGGATCCCGTTCCTCGGCCTCTGCCTCGGTCTCCACTGCGCGACGATCGAGTTCGCCCGGGATGCCTGCGGTCTCGCGGGTGCGAACTCGAGCGAGTTCGACCCGCACACGCCCCACCCGGTGATCGACCTCCTGGACGCCCAGCGCGATGTCGTCGACATGGGCGGCACGATGCGGCTCGGCGCGTACCCCGCGAAGCTGCTCGCGGGTTCGGTCGTGCAGCAGGCCTATGGCGACGAAGTGGTCTACGAGCGTCACCGTCACCGCTACGAGGTCAACAACCGCTACCGGGCCCGGCTCGAAGCGGCAGGTCTCGTGTGTTCCGGGGCGTCGCCCGACGACCGGCTCGTCGAGTTCATCGAGTTGCCGGCGGCGACGCACCCGTTCTTCGTGGCGACCCAGGCCCACCCGGAGTTCAAGAGCCGCCCGGATCGCCCGCACCCGTTGTTCGCGGCGTTCGTCGCCGCCGCCCACCGGCGGGCCGAGGGTCGCGCCCCGCGCCTGCCGCTCGAGGCCGAGACGTCCGACGCGCTCGCTTGAGCCCGAGCCGGCACTTCTCCATCGTCGGGTCGGAGGTCGCGTCGTCGACCGGGTTCCTCGACGTCCATCGGCTCGAGATCCAGGCACCCGACGGCAGTCGCCACGCTCGCAGCGTGGTCCGACACCGGGGCGCGGTGGCGGTCGTGCCGGTGGATCCTTCGGCGAGCCGTGCCCTCCTGGTGCGTCAGTACCGGGCGAGT
>JBBQMI010000239.1:0-4166 GCA_038328825.1 Acidimicrobiia bacterium
ACGATCGTCTACGCCGCCGACGGCACCGAGATCGGCAAGCTCGGCCGCGAGGACCGTGAGCAGGCGAAGCTCGGTGAGGTCCCGCAGTCGCTGATCGAAGCGGTCATCGTCACCGAGGACGAGAGCTTCTACACCAACCCCGGCGTCGACCTCGAGGCCACGATCCGCGCGCTCGCCGCGAACCTCGGTTCGGGCGACATCCGCCAGGGCGGTTCCACGATCACCCAGCAGCTGATCAAGAACCGCATCGTCGGGATCAAGCAGGACCTCTCCCGCAAGATGAAGGAGGCGATCCTCGCCTTCCGCATCAACGCGAACTACTCGAAGAACGACATCCTCGAGCAGTACCTCAACACCGTGTACTTCGGTCAGGGTTCCTACGGCGTGAAGGCCGCGGCGGAGCGCCTCTTCATCTACCCCGACCCCGTCACGGGCGCGCCCGTGACGAAGAACCTCTCCCAGCTCACCATCGCCGACTCCGCGTTGCTCGCGGGCCTGATCTCGAACCCGAACGGCAACAACGAGTTCTCGAACCCGATCGGCGCGGCCAAGCGGCGCAACCTCGTGATCAAGCGGATGCTCGAGAAGCACCTGATCACCCCGCAAGAGGCCGGTGTGGCGCTCTTCACGCCGTTGTCGACGATCACGCCGCCGCCGGAGCTCCGGCCCGACAGCTACTACGTCCAGCAGGTCCAGGATCTGATCCTCGATGACAGCGCCAACAAGTTCGGCCTCGGCGGCGGCGACAGCTCGAGCCCCCGGCGTAACAAGCTCCTCGGCGGTGGTCTGCGCATCTTCACCGCGTACCAGCCCACGACCCAGGCCCAGGGCGAGTCGGCGATCCGCGACACGCTCCCGGCCGATACCAACGGGGCGACCGCCGCGCTCGTCGCGATGGATCCGGCCAACGGTCATGTGCTCGCGGCCGCGAACGGCTCCAACTACGCCGACACCAAGTACAACATCGCCACCGACGGGAAGCGCCTCGAGGGCTCCACCTACAAGGCCATCACCCTCGCCGCCGCGCTCGAGAACGGCTTCTCGCCGAACGACACGGTCGACGGCAGTGATTACTGCGAGATCCCCGGATACGAGACCACCGCCGAGGGTGTGGGTCGTAACGCATCCGACGGTGAGGGTGGTGTCGCCGATCTCTCGGAGCAGACCGCCGATTCGGTGAACTGTGCGTTCCTGCGGTTGCAGCAGGCCGTGGGCACCGACAAGGTCGCCGACATGGCCGTGAAGCTCGGCATCCGCCAACGGCCGGACGCGATCGCGTCGTTGACCCTCGGAACGGTTGCCGCGACACCCCTCGAGAGGGCGACCGTCTACAACACCTTCGCGGCCGACGGGATCTACCACGAGCCCGTGTTCGTCACGAGGATCGAGAACACCGACGGCAAGGTGCTCTACGAAGACGACCCCGCGGGCGTGCGCGTGATCTCCGCGCAGACCGCGCGCACCGTCACGAAGATGCTCGAAGGCGTGATCCAGCACGGCACCGGGACACGCGCCGACATCGGTCGCCCTGCCGCGGGCAAGACGGGCACGACCGACAACCGGGTCGACGCCTGGTTCGACGGCTTCGTCCCGCAGCTCACGGCGGTGGTCTGGATGGGCAACCCTGCGGGCGACAGTGCGCAGTACGCCATGGGTTCGATCGGCCAGTTCAGCTCGATCTTCGGTGGTACCTATCCGGCGCTGATCTGGCACAACTTCATGACCGATGCGCTCGACGGCTTGCCGGTGGTCCAGTTCGCGAAGCCCGACGAGAGTCTCTGGCCGTCGGGCAAGTTCATCACCGTGAAGGGGCGCGGCGTTGCCAGCTCCCAGCGTCAGTTCAACCCGGAGCCCCCGCCGACGACGCTTCCCGACGCCCCGGCACCCACCACGCCACCGGCGACCGCACCGCCCACGACCACGACGACCGTGATGCCTCCTCCGGCCCCGCTTCCGGTTCCGGGACCCTGACGGCGGGTTAACCTCCGCGCCATGGCCACCAGCGGAGCGATTGACGATGGCTGATGCGCCGTTCGAGACCGTGCTCGTCGTGCAGGAGCACGACACCGCCGCCGACCGCCTCCGCCACCGACGTGAGCACCTGGCCGAACGGGCCGAGCACGCGGCCGCCGCGGCTATATTATCCGATATAGACACGAATCGGACCATCCTGGCGGGGCGTCGGGCCGAGATCGACGCCAACGAGCGCCGCCTCGGCGACGAGGTCGCGTCGATCGCCGGGAAGGCGACCGCGGTCGAGAAGTCGATGTACTCGGGCGAGATCTCGTCGCCGCGCGAGCTCCAGGCGATGCAGGCCGACGTCGAGCAGCTCCGCAAGCAGCAGGGCCTGCTCGAGGACCGCGAGCTGGAGTTCATGGAGACGCGCGAGCAGCTCGACTCCGAGATGGGCGTGCTCGACGCGAGCGCAGCCGCGATCGACGAAGACATCGCTCGGCTCCGGGCGGCGATCGCCGCGCACGAAGCGGAGATCGACGCGGAGCTCGCCACCGAGCTCGAAGCCCGGACGACCGCGGCGGCCACGCTTCCGGCCGAGGTCGTCGCCACCTACGAGAAGGTGCGCGCCGCCAACGGAGTGGGCGCGGCGCGGCTCGTCGGCATGTCGTGCCAGGCCTGCCACCTCACGATCCCCTCGACCGAGGTCGACAACATGCGCCGCGCCCTGCACGCCGGCGACGTGACCGGTGCCATGAACTTCTGCGACAACTGCGGCGCGATCCTCGTGCTCACCTAGCCGGACGTCGTGGACCCATGCCGGAGTCGATCCTGATCTCGTGCGATGGCGGGGCGCGCGGCAACCCCGGGCCCGCCGCGATCGGCGCGGTGATCTCCGACGCGACGACCGAGCCGCCCACGGTGATCCAGTCGATCAGCGAACGGATCGGTGTCGCCACCAACAACGTCGCCGAATACCGGGCCCTTGTGCGCGCGCTCGAGGTCTCGGCCGACCTGGGCGCCCACGACGTGCACGTCCGGGCCGACTCTCAACTCCTGATCCGTCAGCTCGAAGGGCAGTACCGGGTGAAGAACGCGGGCTTGCGTCCGCTGTTCGAGCGGGCCCGCGACCTGTTGGCCCCCTACGACCAGGTCGTGCTCGAGCACGTCCCGCGCGCAGACAACGTCGAAGCCGACGCGCTCGTGAACGCGGCGCTCGACGCCACCGGGTGAGCTGACGATGCTGCTCTGGTACGCGGGCGTCTCGGTACTGATCGTGTTCACGGTCTTCAAGAGCGCAGGGGTCGACTACCGCCTCGTCGCGCTCGGTGCGGTGGCGCCGCTCCTCCTCGACGTGCCCTTCGGGCGCCCCGCGTTCTTCCACACACTGGTGTTCAGCGTGCTCCTGCTCACCGGGGTGATGGTCGGCACCATCGGTCGACCGAAGTTGGTGCGCCGCCGGTGGCTGTGCCTGCCGATCGGAACGTTCTGCGCGCTCGTGCTGTCGGGCGCGTGGACGAGCACCGCGTTGCTCTGGTGGCCCACGCTCGGCTGGACGTTCCCACCGGGGAACCTCCTCCCACCCGGTTGGGTGATCCTCATGGAGGAGTTCGCCGGCCTCCCCGCGTGCTGGTGGGTCGTGGGTCTCTGCGATCTCTATCTTCCCGGTCCGCGCAACGAGTTCATGGAGACGGGTCGACTCCAGGCGAAGCTGCCGGATCCCGAGGCATGACGCCCCGAGGCGTGAAGACCCGCGGCATGCCGTGCTGATCCTCGTCCGCCACGGCGAGACGGAGGTGAACACCCAGGGTCGCCTCCAAGGTCAGGTCGAGACCGCGTTGACCGAGCGCGGTCGGTTTCAGGCCGAGCGGCTCGCGGTCGCGGTCGCGGCGCTGGAGCCCGTCGCCGTCATCAGCAGCCCACTCCGAAGGGCCCGCGAGACGGCCGCGGCGATCGGTGTCGCGACCGGTCTCGAGATCGAGATCGACGAGCGACTGACGGAGCTGCACTACGGCGACTGGGAAGGATCTCGTTTCGCCGATCTCCCCGACGGGACGTTCGACACTTGGCGCGCCGATCCGACGTTCACGCCCCCGGGCGGTGAGAGCCTCGTCGATCTGCGCACGCGCGTCGTCCCCTGCATCGAAGACCTCCTCGACCGCGAGCGACCGGTCGTCGCCGTGAGCCACGTCTCACCGATCAAGGCTGCCGTC
>JBBQMI010000240.1:0-4152 GCA_038328825.1 Acidimicrobiia bacterium
GTCCCCGGCCACCGACACGGGTCGCATCCTCGTGAGCCTCGAGGCACTGCTCGGTCAGGTGTTCCTCGTGGTGCTCGTCGCCGGTCTCGTCGGCAACATGGGTCGACGCCAGCGAGGCGCGGCATCGGGTGCCGAAGTCGATCCCGACGACGAGCCGTAACGCGACTCAGGGGTCCGACGTGAGTCGCTGCTGGTACGCGGTGACCGACACACGGCCCATCATGAGTTCGGCCGCGACGGCGGCGAGCAGCCCCGGGACGATGAAGCCGGCGCGTCCGGTGGTCTCGGCGACGAACACCACCGCTGCGAGCGGCACGCGGTAGCCCGCACCGAGGAACGCCGCGACGCCGATCACGACGGCCATCTGCGTGTCGATGTCGCCGACGACACCGTGCGCGGCCCGCCCGAGCACGGCGCCGGCGACGACCAGCGGGATGAAGAGCCCTCCCGCGCCGCCGCCCGCCACTGTCGCGCTGGTCGCCAGGATGCGGAGCAGCAGGACGACCAGGAGGACCCAGACGGCGTGGTCGCCGGTCGTGGCCCAGCGCAGGGTGTTGTACCCGGTACCGATCGCGATGCTCTCGCCGGTGAGGCCTCGACCGATCACGAAGACCGCCGCGAGCGTGGCGCCGGCGCCGAAGACCCGCAGAACCGTGTGGCGAGTTGCGGCCACGCGCTTGGCGAGCCGGAGCGCGAGCGCGAACCCGCGAGCCGCGAAACCGGCCACGACCCCGATCACCAGCGCCCCGATCAGGTCGACAGCCGTGAGATCGGGGGAGTGGCTCACGAGGAAGATCGGAGTCGTTCCGTGCACGGCCACGAATGCGAGGTATCCGGTTGCCGACGCCACGAGCGCCGGGAGCAGCATGCGACGGGCGAAGTCGTCGACGTAGGGGACTTCGAGCGCGAACACGGCTCCCGTCGCCGGGGCCTTGAAGATCGCCGCGACCCCTGCGGCGGCGCCTGCGACCATCAGGACCCGACGGTCCGCGTCCATCAGCCAGCGCGCCGCTCGGTTGTGACCGAGACGGGCCTGCAGCGACGCGCCCAGAGACGCACCGAGGTACAGCGACGGGCCCTCGAGACCCATCGCGCCCCCGGAACCCAGGGTGGCGATGGCCGCGACCATGCGGGCGGGGAGCGCACGCAGGCCGAGCGGACGGTGGGGATCGTGGAACGCCTTCAGGTACGCGTCGGCGGTCTCTGGCGTGGTGCGATCGGGGTCGTGCGGGCCGAGCCACCGCAGACTGAGCGCCGCGACCGCCAGCCCGACGGTGGGGAGCACCGCGATCGCCCACAGGGGGAGCTCAGCGACGCGCTCGCCGAGCCACTCGACGACGATCGTCTCGAACAGGGCGACGAGGAGGCCGGTGACCGCGCCGGTCACGGCCGAGAGCATCACGACCGATCGGAGTCGGGCCATCGGGAGCGGGTCAGCCCCCCGGCTGGGGAACCGCTGTGTCGGCGCGCACGCCCCGGAGACCGAACCACGCCATCTCGGCGAGCCACCGCGCGAGCCGGTCGGGGTCGAGCTCGCCTCCCGACACCGCGAGCCGTCGGCTCGTGGCCTCGGCCATCCCGACCACTGCGTGGGCGAGCACCCGGCGGTGCTCGTGGTCGGGGCCGATCTCGATGAGGCCGGTGATCAGGGTGGCGATCTGTTCGATCGCACCTTCCGCGATCGCAGCGAACTCGGTGTCGTTGCGGACCGATGCGCCGAAGAGCAGGCGGAAGGCGGCACTGTTTCCGGTCACGAAGTGGAAGTAGGCCGCGAAGCCCTCCTGCACTCGTTCCCGCCCCGAGGTCGCGCGCACCGTCGCGGCGCGCACCGCGTCGAGCAGGCGACGATCGACGTCTTCGAGCAGCTCCCGGTACAGCGCGCGTTTCGACGGGAAGTGCTGGTACAGCACCGGCTTGGTGACCCCTGCCGCCTCGGCCACGTCGTCCATCGACGTCGCGTGGAACCCGCGCGCCGCGAACACGTCGCACGCGACTTCGAGGAGCTGGCTCCGTCTCTGCTCGGCGGGAAGACGCACGCGACCCCTCGGTCAGACGCTCGACTTGAGGGGCATCTCGTAGCGGTTCGTCACCCCGAAGTTCTCCGACCACAACTCGGCGAGACGCGCCCGCTCGTCGGCGGTGAGCGGGATGTCGCCACCCGCCGCGTACTCCTCGACGTCTTCGACCGTGACGCAGGTCGGCAGCACGGTCGTGAAGCTCGGGTTCGCGAGGATCCCGGCGACCGCCGCCTGACCGATCGTGCGCCCGGTGCCGTCCCAGAGGAACGAGAGCGTCTCGGCCTTGTCGAAGTTGTCGAGCATGTTGTCGCGGTTGCGGTGCGACCGGTGATCCTCGGGCGGGAAGACGGTGTCGCGCGTGATGCGACCCGAGAGTGCGTCGGAAGCGTGCGGCACCCGGGCGATCATCCCCACCGCGCCCTGGGCGACCTTCGGTTCGCCCGCGAACGTGAGGCCGGGCTCCTGCTCGATGATGTTGAACACCGTCTGCAACGACGCGATCGGACGCCGGCGGATCGCCTGGAGGCCCTCTTCGACCCAGCCGATCGCCGGACCGAGCGCCACGCCGAGCTCGCGCACCTTCCCCGAGGCGCGCAGGTCGAGGAGCGTCGCCCAGAGATCGTCGGCGAGGATCGGCTCGATGCGCGTGTTGTGCAACTGGTACAGGTCGATGTGATCGATGCCGAGTCGCAGCAACGACGCGTCGAGCTGCTCGCGGATCGATTGCGGTTCCCAGTCGTGTGGCCGCTCCGACTGACCCGGGTACTTCCGGGCCGCGTCGATGTCGTAGCCACACTTCGTCGTGAGCACGATCTCGTCGCGGTGATCGGCGAGGAAGCCCGCGAGCACGGTCTCGCCCGCGCCCTCCTTGCCGTAGACGGGCGCGGCGTCGAAGAAGGTGATCCCGGCGTCGAACGCGGCGCGGATCAGCCCGTCCTTGTCGACGACCTCACCCCACCAGTTGCTGGCGAGGGTCCACGTGCCGAAGCCGACCTCGGAGACGACGAGATCGGTGTCGCCGAAGTTGCGGTACTTCACGGTTTCCCTCTCTGGCGGACGGCTCTCAGGAGTACTTGATGACCGAGCGGGCGATCTCGCCCGAGCCCATGTTGTCGAGCGCCTCGTTCACCTGGTCGAGCGTGATCTCGCGCGAGATGAGCTCGTCGAGCTTGAGCTTGCCGTCGGTGTAGAGCTTCACGAGCGCCGGACCGTCTTTCTGGACGTTCGACGAGCCGTACCAGCTGCCCCGGATCTGCTTCTCCTGCACGAGGAGGTCCATCGCCGGCGTGATGGTCATGGTCACGTCGAAGCTCGGCACGCCGACGATGATCGCCTGGCCGCCGCGACGCGTCATCTGGAACGTCTGCTCGATCGTCGGGCCGAGACCGATGACCTCGAACGCGACGTCGGCACCGCGCCCGGAGCTGAGCTCCATGACCTTCGAGACCGCATCGCCCTCACCGGCGTTGACGGTGTCGGTGGCCCCGAACTTCGTCGCGGTCTGGAGCTTCCCGTCGACCATGTCGACGGCGATGATCCGCTCCGCGCCGGCGTGCTTCGCGCCCTGGATCACGTTGAGGCCCACACCGCCGCAGCCGACGACCGCGACGGTGTCGCCCGGGCGGATGCTCGCGGTGTTCACGGCCGCACCGAAACCGGTGAGCACGCCGCACCCGATGAGCGCGGCATCCGTGAACGGGACGTCGTCGGAGATCTTCACCGCGCCGATCGCGGGGATCACGGTCTCCTGGGAGAACGTGCCGGACGCGGCCATCACCATCAACGGCTGCCCGTCGATCGAGAAGCGACTCGTCATGTCGAGCAGCCCACCGCTCATGCTGGCGATGGAGCCGACCTCGCACAGCTCGCCCTGACCCCGCTCGCAGAAGAAGCACTTGCCGCACTGCGGCACCCACGAGATCACGATGTGGTCGCCCACCGAGAGGTGATCGACGCCCTCGCCGAGCTCGGTGATGGTTCCCGCACCCTCGTGGCCGAGCACCGCCGGGAGACCGATCGGAAGGGTGCCGTTGACGACGGAGAGGTCGGAGTGACAGACACCGGAGGCGCCGAGCTGGACCCGGATCTCACCGGCTTTCGGGCCCGCGAGATCGACGTCGAGGATCTCGAGCGG
>JBBQMI010000241.1:0-4129 GCA_038328825.1 Acidimicrobiia bacterium
CCGATCCTGAGCAGTAGGAAGCGAACGAAGCGATGGCATTCAGCGCACAGGATGTGAAGAAGCTCCGCGACGCCACCGGCGTCGGGATGATGGACGCCAAGAAGGCGCTCGAGGCCAGCGACGGCGACGCCGACAAGGCCAAGGATTGGCTCCGCGAGAAGGGCCTCGCCGGTGCGGGCAAGCGTGCCGGCCGCGCCGCCGACCAGGGTGCCATCGACGTCGTCGTCGCCTCGAACGGCGATGGGGCGGCCACGGGCGCGCTCGTCGAGTTGAACTGCGAGACCGACTTCGTCGCCAAGGGCGCCGACTTCAAGGCCGCGGTCACCGCGCTCGCGCAGCACGTCGTCGCCCACGGCGACGAGAACCTCGCCGACCAGGCCTACGAGGGTTCCACCGTTTCGGAGTTCCTCGTGCTGCTCTCGGCCAAGCTCGGCGAGAAGCTCGAGCTCGGTCGGGTCGTGCGCTACGAGACGCCCGACGGCCTCCTCGACGGCTACAAGCACATCCAGAACGACCGGGGCACGATCGGTGTGATCGTGGAGCTCGGTGGAGTCGCGAACGACGACACGGCCAAGGCCGTCGCGCACGACATCGCCCTCCACATCGCGAGCGCCGCACCCCGGTACGTGACCCGTGACGACGTCCCCGCCGATGTGGTGGCGAAGGAGCGCGAGGTGCTCGAGGCCCTCAGTCGCAACGAGGGCAAGCCGGAACAGGCGTTGCCCAAGATCATCGAGGGTCGGCTCAATGGGTTCTTCAAAGACGTCGCGCTCGTCGAGCAGGGCTTCGTGCGGGAGCCGAAGACCAGCGTCAAGCAGCTCCTCGCCGACCTCGGGCCCGATGCCACCGTTCGGCGCTTCGCCCGTGTGAAGATCGGCGAGGAGTAGACGGAAGCCGGGAGAGAGGACACCGCGATGACCACCAGCCGGTACCGGCGGGTCGTGCTCAAGCTCTCCGGTGAGGCGTTCGCCGACGAGTCGATCAACTTCGGGATCGACGCTGTCGTGGTGGCCCGCATCGCTCAGGAGGTCGCCGACGCGCGGCGCGATCTCGGGGTCGAGATCGCGATCGTCGTCGGGGGCGGCAACATCTTCCGGGGCATGAGCGGCGCGACGCGCGGCATGGACCGTGCCCGCGCCGACTACATGGGCATGCTCGCGACCGTGATCAACGCCCTCGCGCTCCAGGACGCGCTCGAGGCCGTCGGCCAGCCCACGCGCGTGCAGACCGCCATCACGATGGCGCAGGTGGCCGAGCCCTACATCCCGCTCCGCGCGTTGCGTCACCTCGAGAAGAACCGTGTCGTGATCTTCGCCGCGGGTACCGGCAACCCGTACTTCACCACCGACACGACCGCGGCGTTGCGCGCGGCCGAGATCGGCGCCGAGGCGATCTTGAAGGGCACGCACTCCGGCGTCGACGGGGTGTACAGCGCCGATCCGCGCCTCGATCCCACCGCGGAGAAGTTCACCGAGATCAGCCACTTCGAGGTGCTGAACCGGCGCCTCGACGTGATGGATTCGACCGCGATCACGTTTTGTCTCGACAACGATCTGCCGATCATCGTGTTCGACGTCACCGAGCCCGGCAACATCCGCAAGGCGCTCGTCGGCGATCCGATCGGCACGCTCGTGACCACGGGTACTTCCCATGAGTGAGCTGAGCGAGCTCGTCGTGTCGGAGTGCCGGGACAAGATGCGCAAGGCGATCACGCACCTGCAGGACGAGTTCTCGGGCGTTCGCACCGGCCGCGCGTCGCCGAGCCTCGTCGAGAAGCTCAAGGTCGACTACTACGGCTCGGAGGCCACGCTCCAGCAGCTCGCCAGCGTCAGCGTCCCCGAACCCCGGGTGCTCGTCGTCTCGCCCTACGACAAGAGCGCGATCAAGGCGATCGAGAAGGCGATCCAGCAGAGCGACCTCGGCATCAACCCGTCGAACGACGGCGTGATCATCCGGCTCTCCTTCCCGCCGCTCACCGAGGAGCGACGCAAGGAGATGGTGAAGGTCGTGAAGAGCCGTGCGGAAGATGGTCGGGTCGCTGTCCGCAACATCCGGCGGGAGACCCGCCGCGAGCTCGAAGACCTCGAGAAAGACGGCGACCTCTCGCGCGACGAGCTGGAGCGCATCGAGAAGGACCTCGAGAAGCTCACCCACGAGACGGTGGGCGAGATGGATGCGATGCTCCGGCACAAGGAGCAGGAGCTCCTCGAAGTCTGATGCACCGATCCCGCGGCTCGCTGCCGGCCTTCCCCCTCCGCCCGCAACCGCGGGTCTACCCTGGGTGGTGCCGCGCGAGAGCTGGCGGGCCACGCGAGGGGGCACTGTGACCGACCGGCGCGACGAAGACGAGTCTCGGCGAGATCAGGACGACGATGCGGAGCAGGAACCGGCGCGACCGGGTCCGACCGCGACGGAAGGCGTCCGCATCCTGGGAGCCAAGGAGGCGCAGGCGGCGCTGGACGGCGGCCAGGTGGCGCGTCGCCTCGGTGGCGACACGCCCCGCTTCGGCGACGTCCCGCCGCGCCCCGATCCGTCGGTCCGGCCGTCGGCGCGCTTCCCGCGGCCCGCGGTCGATGCCGACACCGAGCACGACGTCGACCCCGAACCCCCCGACACGGTGCAACCGCGGTCGCGTGAGGTCGGACGTGGATCCGGGGACCGTTCCCGCGAGGTCGACCTCGCGGCCGACTTCGACGGGCTCGAGGCAGCACTGACCGTTGTCGAAGACGACGACGACGACGCCAAGTTCCGAGGGGAGGTCTCCGCCATCGTGGGCGAGACCGATGCCAGCGACCGCCTTGCCGACGAACCGTTGGTGATCGACGTGAGTGACGAGGGCAGCGGGCCCGCACCGTTGCCGCACTGGACCGAGCCGCCCACAGGTGAGGTCCCGATCATCCTCCCGGAGTCGGACACGATCGACGACCCCGACGCCGAAGAGGACCTCGACTCGTGGTCGCCGGCTTCGAGCGGCGCCCCCCGCTTCCGGTCGGGCGCCGGCGACTGGGCCGACGCCGACTTCTCCGATCCCGAGGGGCTCAAGGACGACGAGCCCGCGCTCGGCGCGCTCGCGCCCAAAGGCGACGACGACGCCGAGTTCGACAAGAGCGTCGCCCAACGGCGTCGCCGACGGTTGCGCATCCGCACCGACGGCCCGTCGACCTCGGGCGACGACCGCGTGACCGCGATCGGCGCCGCCGCTTCGGGCGGCGCGAGCGCCACCGCGTCGGGCGCCGACACCGGTGAGCTCGTCCGTCCGACGTCGACCGACCCGGGCGCGAACCGTGCGCGGCGCGTCGAGCTCGAGCCCCCGGGCGTTCCCGGCCCGGCGTTGGCGCCGGGGAGCGACCTGGTCACGCGGGTCGTCGTCGGCGTGGTGCTCGCGATCGCCGCGCTCATCTGCCTGAACTTCGGGCGGGGTTCGACTGCGGTGCTCGTGACCGTGGTGGTCGGCGTGGCCGCGTTCGAGTTCTACGAGGCGTTGCGCAAGCGGGGGTTCCACCCGGCCACGATCCTCGGCCTCCTCGCCGCGGTCACGACTCCGCTCGCCGCGTACAAGGTCGGTGAATCGGCGTTCCCGCTGATGCTCGCGCTGCTCACCGTGTTCAGTCTCCTCTGGTACCTGTTCGACGTCGTCGAGGCGCGTGCCGTCGTGAGCGTCGCAGTCACCGTGTTCGGCTACGCGTACATCGGGGTGCTCGGCGGGTTCGCCGGGCTGCTCCTGGTGTCGCCGAACGGCGTCGGCCTCATCCTCGGCGTGGTGCTGTGTGCGGTCGCCTACGACATCTTCGGCTACCTGGTCGGATCGTGGCTGGGCAAGACGCCGCTGATGGAGAAGGTCTCTCCGAACAAGACCCTCGAGGGGCTGCTCGGCGGGATGACGGCCTCGATCGTCGTTGCGGCGCTGATCGTCAACCGCATCACCCCGTGGACCGATCTCGGTCACGCCCTCTCGTTGGGCGTCGTCGTGGCGATCATGGCGCCCCTCGGCGACCTCTGTGAGTCGCTCCTCAAGCGCGACCTCAAGATCAAGGACTTCGGCACCCTGCTCCCCGGTCACGGCGGCGTGCTCGACCGGTTCGACGCGATCCTCTTCTGCCTCCCGGCCGCCTACTACCTCGCTCGGTAC
>JBBQMI010000242.1:0-4123 GCA_038328825.1 Acidimicrobiia bacterium
CGACGATGCCGATCAGGATGGCGTCGATCACGGGAACTCCATCATTCGGTCGGGCGAGGGAAGCCCGAAGACGGTACCACCGCCGACGCCGCGGCCTTGGCCCTGCGGGAGATTGCCGGCTCAGGTGCTGCCGTACCGGACGATTCGCCCGAAGTCCTCGGGATCGAGCGACGCGCCGCCCACGAGCAGCCCGTCGATCCCGGGCCGGCCCATCAGCTCCGCCGCGTTCCCGGGCTTGGCGCTGCCGCCGTACTGGATGCGGACCTCCTCGGCGGTCGCGGCGTCGAACCGCTCCGCGAGTGCGGCCCGGATCACCGCGATCGTGACCTCGGCGTCCTCGGGGGTCGCGGTCCGGCCGGTGCCGATCGCCCAGATGGGCTCGTAGGCCACGACCGAAGCCGCGACGTCGTCCTGCTTCACGCCGTCGAAGGCGTTGACGACCTGCGTGCGTACCTTCTCGTCGGTGCCTCCGGCCTCGCGCTCCTCGAGCGTCTCCCCCACGCACGCGATCGGCGTCATCCCGTTGGCGATCACCGCGCGGACCTTGCGGTTCACGACGTCGTCGGTCTCGGCGAAGAACTGGCGGCGCTCGGAGTGCCCGACGATCACGTAGCTGACGTTGAGCTTGGCGAGCATCCCCGGCGAGACCTCGCCGGTGAAGGCACCTTCCTTCTCGAAGTAGCAGTTCTGGGCGCCGAGCGCGATCGGGATCTCGTCGCTCTCGAGCGTCGTCTGCACCGAGCGGAGGTCGGTGAACGGCGGGCACAGCACCACGTCGACGACCTCGAAGTCCTCCTCGGTGAGGAGGTACGACAGCTTCTGGGTGTACTGGATCGCGGTGAAGTGGTCGTGGTGCATCTTCCAGTTGCCCGCGATCAGCGGCTTGCGGGGTTCGTCGTCGCCTGACGTCGCGGTCATCGCTGTGCCCCTTGCTGGTTGTCACGGAGTGCCCGCAGACCGGGGAGGTCGCCGAGCTCGATCAGTTCCAGCGACGCGCCGCCGCCGGTGCTCACGTGGTCGACGCGGTCGGCGAGACCGAACTGACGGATCGCGGCCCCGCTGTCGCCCCCGCCGATCACAGTGAAGCCGGAGCACTCGGCCACGGCTTCGGCGATCGTGCGGGTGCCCGCCGCGAAGGGCGTCACTTCGAACACGCCCATCGGCCCGTTCCAGAGGAGGGTGCGCGCCGACTCGATCTCGTCGGAGAACAACACCGCGGTCTCGGGCCCGATGTCGAGACCCTTCCACCCGTCGGCGATGGCGCCGGCCTTCACCACCCGCACCTCGGCGTCTTCGGCGATCTCCTTCGCGATCACGACGTCGACCGGGACCCGCACGCGACCGGTGTCGAGGAGGCGCTTGCAGTCGTCGACCCGGTCGAGCTCCACGAGCGAGTCCCCGATCGCATACCCCTGGGCCACGAGGAACGTGAACGCCATCGCTCCGCCGACGAGGATCGTGTCGCACCGTTCGAGGAGCGCCTCGATCACCGCGAGCTTGTCGCTCACCTTCGAACCGCCGAGCACGGCCACGAACGGGCGCGCCGGCCCGACGAGGAGGCCCGACAGCACCTCGACCTCGCGCAGGAGCAGGCGGCCCGCGGCACTCGGCAGGATCGGTGGCGGCCCGACGATCGACGCGTGGGCGCGGTGCGAGGCGCCGAACGCCTCGTTCACGTACGCGTCGACGGGCTCGCACAACGACACCGCGAACGCGGCGCTGTTGTCGGTCTCACCTTTGTCGAAGCGCAGGTTCTCGAGCAGCATCACGGCGCCGGGTTCGAGGCTCGCGATCCGGCTCGACGCATCGGGGCCCACCGCGGCCAATGCGAGCGCGACGTCGGTTCCGAGCAGCTCCGACAGCCGCCTCGCGACCGGCGCCAACGAGTACTGCGGATCAGGCTTGCCCTTCGGTCGCCCGAGGTGGCCGCAGAGCACCACCGCAGCACCCTGCTCGCGCAGCCAGGTGATCGTGGGCAGCACCGTGGTGAGGCGCAGGTCGTCGGACACGGCCACCCCACCTCCGCCCATGACGCGCAGCGGCGTGTTGCAGTCGATGCGGACGAGCACCCGACTCCCCCGCTCGAGCGGGAGGTCTTCGAGCTTCGGGAGATCGGGGCGCGGGAGATCGATCGACATCTGCGTGCCGCGGCTTCCGGGGGGTTACTTGTCGCCGACGAAGGCGATGAGATCGATGAGGCGGTTGGAGTAGCCCCACTCGTTGTCGTACCAGCCGAGCACCTTCACCAGACGACCGTTCGCCATCGTGTCGCGCGCCGAGTAGATGCACGACGACGGGTTGTGCACGATGTCGGCCGACACGAGCGGCTCGTCGGTGTACTCGAGCACGCCCCGGTACGACGGGTCGCCCGCCGCCTTCGCGAACGCAGCGTTCACGTCGTCGATCGACGCGTCGGTCTTCAGCACCGCGACGAGGTCGGTGATGGAACCCGTCGGCACGGGAACCCGCAGCGACGTGCCGTCGAGCTTGCCCTTGAGGTGCGGGAGCACCACGCCGATGGCCCGAGCCGCACCCGTGCTGCTCGGGATGATGGAGAGTGCGGCGGCGCGCATGCGGCGCAGGTCGGCCTTGCCGCTGCGGCTCGCGGTCGCCTGGTCCTGGAGCTGCTGGTCGGTCGTGTAGGCGTGCACGGTGGTGATGAAGCCCTGCTCGATGCCGAAGGCGTCTTCGAGCACCTTCGCCATCGGCGCGAGGCAGTTCGTGGTGCACGACGCGTTCGACACCACGGTGTGCTGCGCCGCGTCGAAGATCTCGTCGTTCACGCCCATGCAGATCATCGCGTCGGCGTCGCCGCTCGGCGCCGAGATCACGACGCGCTTGGCGCCACCCTCGAGGTGGCCGGCCGCCGTCTCGCGGGCGGTAAAGATGCCGGTCGACTCGATCACCACGTCGATGTCGTGAGCGCCCCACGGGATCTCCGCCGGGTCACGGGCGTCGAGCTTCAACACTTCCTTGCCGTCGACGGAGAAGCCGTTGTCGGTGGCCTTCACCTCGTTCGGGAGCACACCGCCCACGGAGTCGTGCTTCAGCAGGAACGCCATGGTCTCGGCGTCGCCGAAGGGGTCGTTCACCGCCACCAGCTCCACACCTGCGCCCGCACCCCGCTCGAGCAGCGCCCGGTAGAACGACCTTCCGATGCGGCCGAAGCCGTTGATCCCGACCCGTACGGTCATGTCGTACCTCCGCTCTCCCGGCATCGTTGCCGGCCCGTCGAATGACGCGTCCCCTGCCCAACCCCGACCCTCGCGCACCTGCGAGCAGGTCTTCGAACCCTACGACTCCAGCAGAGCGGAGAGGGCGGTCGCCAGTTTGGCCGGATCGTGCACCAGTCCGTTCGCGCCTGCGACGTCGGCCGGCACCGGCTCGACCCTGAGTTGCCGGATCGCGTCGACGTCGGCCGGGAACGCTCCGATCTCCTGGAAGAGGAAGCGGTCGACACGGGCCCCGTGGTCCAGGACCACCCTGAGGTGATCGGTCGCGTCGAGACCCTGGGTCTCGGGGACCTCGGGCCGCAGGTTCGCGATCTGGACCACGTCGGCCCCAGTGTCGGCGAGCGCCCGGCGGATCTCCCCCACGCTCAGCACCGGCAGGAGGCTCGTGAACAGCGAACCCGGAGCGAGCACGACCTGGTCGGCCGCCGCGATCGCCTCGAGAACCGCGGCCGGCGCCGGGGCGTCGGCCGGGACGAGCTCGACCTGACCGATCCGCCCGGGGGAGTTCTGGACCGCGACCTGGCCCTCGACCGCCCGGCCGTCGACGTCGGCCTTCATCACGACCGGCCCGATCGTCGCCGGCAGCACCCGACCGACGGCGTCGACCACCTTGGCCGCCTCGTCGACCGCTTGGAGCGAATCGCCGAGCGATTCGGCGAGGCCGACGATCACGAGGTTGCCGAAGGCGTGGCCGTCGAGGTCACCGCCCTGGAAGCGGTGCTCGAAGGCCCGGGCCCAGATCGGGTCACGGGCGAGCGCGACGAGGCACTTCCGGAGATCGCCCGGTGCCACGACGCCGAGATCGCGTCGCAGTCGGCCCGACGATCCGCCGTCGTCGGCCACCGTGACCACCGCGGTGATGTCGTCGGTGTACAGCCGCGCCGCGCGCA
>JBBQMI010000243.1:0-4122 GCA_038328825.1 Acidimicrobiia bacterium
CATCCGACCGTCGCGGGCCCTGAGCTGGTCGTGGCGCGTCAGGCGGAGCACCGCGTCGTCGAGTCCGGTGCCGAACCACCGTTCGTCGTCGAGCTGCAGCGGCAGTACGTGCGCGGCGCACGCGACCTGCGGGTCGAGCACGAACGGGTTCTGCGGGTTCACCACTGCGGCTTCGGGACGGCGGCTGAACAGCTCGTCGGGGTGCGCGGCGTACCACTGGTCGAGCTGGTCGTCGCCCGCCACGAGCACGGCCGACGCCCGTCGGGTCCCGCGACCGGCCCGACCGACCTGTTGCCAGAGCGACGCGAGCGTCCCGGGGAAGCCGTTGAGCACGACCGTGTCGAGCGCACCCACGTCGATGCCCAGTTCGAGTGCGTTGGTCGCTGCGATCCCGAGCAGGGTTCCATCGGAAAGGGCCCGCTCGAGCTCGCGGCGTTCCCTCGGGAGGTACCCGGCCCGGTACGAGGCGACGCGCCCTGCCGCTTCGGGCGACGTCTTCGCGAGCATGTCGCGCGCGTAGGCGGCGACGAGCTCGGCGCCGCGCCGCGAGCGGGTGAACGCGAGCGTCGGATGACCATCGGCCACGAATCGCGCGAGCACTCGAGCGGTCTCGACGTTCGCCGACGCGCGCGCGCCCGAGTGCTCGTCGAGCAGGGGTCGCTGCCAGATCGCGAAGCTCCGGGCGCCGCGTGGCGCGCCGTCGTCGTCGACGGCCGTGACGGGCAGGCCGCAGAGCTCGGAGGCGAGCTCGGCCGGGTTGCCGATGGTCGCGCTCGCGAAGCAGAACGACGGCGCCGAACCGTAGTGCTCGCCGAGTCGGCGCAGGCGGCGCAGCACGTGCGCGACGTGGCTCCCGAACACCCCGCGCAGCGTGTGGAGCTCGTCGACGACCACGTAGCGCAGGCGCAGGAGGAAGTCGGACCATCGGGCGTGCGACGGCAGGATCCCCATGTGCAGCATCTCGGGGTTCGTGAGGATCACGTTGGCGTGGCGGCGCGCCCAGGCCCGGTCGTCGGGTGAGGTGTCGCCGTCGTAGGTGACGGCGCGGAGTCCGGGCACGAGCCACGAGCGCAACGAACGGAGCTGGTCCTGGGCCAGTGCCTTGGTGGGGAACACCAAGAGGGCCGTGTCGCGCTCGCCGGATACGACAGATTCGACGATGGGGAGCTGGTAGCAGAGCGACTTCCCCGATGCGGTCCCGGTGGCGACGACCGCGTGGCCACCGCCGCGGAGGATGTCGACGGCGCGGGCCTGGTGGGTCCACAGCCCGGCGATTCGTCGGGCCCGGAGTCGCGCCGCGACCTCGGGGTGGAGCGGCGTGGCCAGCGGGGCGGTGCGACCCATCCGCGCCGGGATCGCGCGGCGGAACTGGATACGCCCCGCCAGCTCGGGATCGACCTCGAGCGCGTCGAGGGTGGTGGGCGCGGTGTTCGGGACGGGGGTCTCGGTCTCGGCTGGTGGCGTTCGGGTCTCGGAGGCGATGCCCGCGACGCTAACCGCAGGCTCTCCCATCTACGCCGCTCACAGCAGCGAGGTCAGTGCGTCTGCAGCACCGCGTCGTCGGCGAAGTCGGCAAAGAGTCCCGCGGCATCGCCCGTGAGCGCGAGCCGGGTGCCGGAACCGCTGCCGACCGGGATCACGACGTTCTTGATGTTGGCCGGATCGATCGAGAGGGCGAGGCGTCCGAACCGGTAGAGGTCGGTGAGGCTCATGCCCTCGATCTGGGTGTGCGCACCGAGGGTGGCGATCGCCGACAGCGTGCCCGCGGCGCCGAGGTTGTTGCGTTGGAGCTGTGCGAGGGCGGCCACGATGAACGCACCCTGGTTGCCGCTGCGGTCGATGTCGCCCCGGGGTAGGTCGTGGCGGTCGCGGTTGAAGCGGAGCGCCGAGTCGCCGTTCATGTGGTAGCTCGTGCCCGCACTGAACACCGCGCCCGAACCCTCGGGGTCGTCCATGTCCTGGTTGACGGTGACGTCGACGCCGCCGATGCCGTCGACGAGGGCCATGAAGCCGTCGAAGTCGGTGGTGACCGCATACGGGATGGGGACGCCGACGAGCTGACTCACCGTCTCCGCCTCGAGCGCGAGCCCTCCGTAGGCCATTGCCGCGTTGATCTTGTCGGTGCCGTGTCCGGGGATCGCTGCGCCGGTGTCGCGCGGGATGTCGAGGATCGTCGCCGAGTGGGCGGCGGGGTTCACACCGATGACGTGAAGCCCGTCACCGCGCGTCACCGTGTCGCCCGTGCGACCGTCGTTGCCCACGGCGAGGAAGAAGAACGGGTCGGTCGGTTCGTCGGAGAAGTGGGCTTCGCCGACCTTCGTCACCGTGAACCACGTCGCGCCGGTCGCGAACGGCAGGCGCCCGGTCGTGAGGAACAGTCCGACGACCAACGCGATCGCGAGCAGCGTGCAGAGCGGTGCGCCGACAAACGCGCCGAAGAGGAAGTGTCGACGGGTCACGGCGCGTCCTTCCCGCTCGGATTGGTGGTCCCGGCCACCTGCAGGGCCGCGTCGACCCCCTTGCCCGAGCGGGCGACGGCGAGGTCGAACCCGCCCACCTTCCACACGCCGGCGTCGGGAGCGAGGGTCAACGAACCGGTGCGGTGGATCTCGACCGGGCCGTCGGCGGTCTTGGTGGTCGCGGTGAGGTCGAGGCTCGCACTGGCGAGCACGAACGAACCGGTCTGGTCGACGAGCACCGTGATCGCGACCGGTACCGCCTTCGCGGTGATGCCCGCGGTCGCGACCGGGATGCCCTCGTCGACGAGCACGGCGCGATCGGCTCCGGCGGCCCGCGCCGCGGCGCGGGCGGTGAAGAGCGGCGCGAGCCGGGTGGCGTTGCGACCGGTCTTGAGCGGGTCGACCGTCGCCGCCTGCACGTACTGCTTCACGGTGTCGAGCATCTGGTCACGAACGGTGTCGTCGAGGCCCACCTGGGCACCCGCGCTCGAGACCGTGACCGCGCCGGGGGTCACGTCGACGCTCTCGCTCACCTTCGCCTTCGGGGCGGAGTCACCGCCGCCGCCACCACATCCGGCCGCGACGACGAGGAGCGCAACCGCGCCCGCGAACGCCTTCCCGCTACGTGACCGATCCACGGTTGGAGTCTCTCAGCCGCCGGTGAGCATCTGGCGGACTTCGTCCTCGGAGTCGGGGGTGACGAGCGCGAGCACTTCGTCGCCGACCTGGAGGACCGTGTCGCCCCTCGCCATGATCACGTGCTCGTCGCGCACGACGGCCACGAACGTGGCGTCACGCGGAACGTCGAGATCCTTGATCGACTGATCCGCGACCGGAGCGTCGTCGGCCAGCGTGACCTCGACCAGGCGGACCTGGCCGCGCTCGAGTTGGAACAGGCGCACCAGCCGACCGACGCTCACGGCTTCGTCGACGAGCGCGGTGATGAGGTGCGGCGTCGACACGGAGAGGTCGACACCCCACGACTCGTTGAAGAGCCATTCGTTCGACGGATGGTTGACCCGGCCGACCGTCCTCGGTACGGCGAACTCGGTCTTCGCGAGCAGAGAGATGACCAGGTTGGCCTTGTCGTCGCCGGTGGAGGCGATGACCACGTCACAACGCTGCAGGGCGGCCTCGTCGAGCGACGACAACTCGCACGCGTCGGCGAGCAGCCATTCGGCGTCCGGGACGCTGTCTGCCCTGATGGCGCGCGGGTCCTTGTCGATCAGCAGGACTTCGTGGCCGTTCTCGAGCAGCTCGGCGGCGACGGACCTGCCGACGGCCCCGGCGCCCGCGATCGCAACCCGCATCACTGCTCCTCTGGTCCCGCGGCGATCGCCGCCTCGACGTCGTCGGCGCCCGCTTCGCTCATCACGAGGTGGATCAGGTCGCCGTCTTGCAGCACAGTGGTTCGCGTCGGCAGCAGGCCCTGCCCCAGCCTACTGAGAAACGCGACCCTGGCGCCGGATCTCTCCAGATCGGGCACCTCGTGGCCGACCCAGGAGGGTGGCGTGGCGAGGACGCTGATCCGGATCGTTCCGGAGGGGTCACGCCACTCCGGCTCCGCGCCCGCGGGGAGCAGCCGGCGCAGCATCTGATCGACGGTCCATCGCACCGTGGCGACGGTTGGGATGCCGAGCCGCTGATAGACCTCGGCGCGGCC
>JBBQMI010000244.1:0-4121 GCA_038328825.1 Acidimicrobiia bacterium
ACCGCATCGTCGGGCGAACCCCACCGGATCTCCTCCGCGACCGACGCCCGGACTCGCTCCACGTGCGCCGGCGACGTCGCGAGCGTGAGCGTGCCGCCCTTGTGGAAGTCGGCGTCGATCGACTCCGCCGCGGCGACCCGGCCGACCTCGTCGACGGTCTCGTGCATCGCGCGCTGGAGCGCGAGCACCGCGTCGCGGCCATGGCTCCGGGCCATGGCGATGCGCCCACCGGCGAAGATCGCCGAGCACCAGCCGCCGTTGCGACCCGAGGCCCCGTAGCCCGCGATCTGCTGTTCGACCACGGCGATCCGGAGCTTCGGGTCGGCCCGGAGGAGGTAGTAGGTGGTCCAGAGCCCGGTATAGCCCGCGCCGACGACGGCGATGTCGACATCGACGTCGCCGTCGAGTGCCGGTCGGGGAGTGAGTGGCTCCTCGAGCGCGTCGAGCCACAGGCTGCGCGATCGGTACGGCGAGTCGGGTCGAGGGGTCACGGACGCCGACGCTACCGTCCCACCGTGCGCCTCGACCTCGACGGAGCGATCGCGCGGGCGCGGGGTTCGCGGCGGGTTCAGGTCGCGAGGAAGTCCTCGAGGATGGCGGCGAGCTCCACGGGCTTGTCGCCCTGGATGCTGTGGCCCGCGCCCTCGACGACCTCGACCCGCGCGTCGGGCCGACGCCGGCGGAGCTCATCGACGTCGGCGTCGTCGACGACGGGGGAGTCGGCACCGCGCACGAGCAGCAACGGCATCGTGGTCACGCCGAGGGTGCCCCACAGGTCGCCGAAGTCGGGCACGGTGGGTGCGTCGCCGCCGGCGAGGAGCGGTTCGTCGGCCCGGAAGCGGGCGTAGCGCCACACCCAGCTGCCGTCGTCGCGCTGGACCGCGTTGTGCAGGATCCCTCGGCGCAGCGACGATTCGGAACGCGTCGGGTTGAACTCGACCGTGCGGGCGAGGATCTCGTCGAAGTCGGCGAACGACTCGGGTCCGTTGACGAACGCGGTGATCGCCGACGCCTTCTCCTTGGTGACACCGGGCGTCACGTCGACGAGCACGAGCCGACGTTCGAGCTCGGGCGCGATGGCCGCCAGGGCGATCGACGTGAGCCCACCGAGCGACATCCCGGCGAGGAGCCCGGGATCGGGCGCCAGCGTCCGCACCACGGCCGCGATGTCGGTGGCGTTGGCGCCGAGTCCGAAGGAACCGAGCGCGCCGCCGTCGGAGTGGCCGTGACCGGGGAGGTCGATCGCGACGAGGGGACGGTCGAGCGCCAGGGCGACGGTGTCCCAGGTGTGGGCGTTCTGCGCGCCGCCGTGGAGCAGCACGATCTCGGGGGGTCCGTCGCCCCAGACGAGGGCGCTCAGCGAACGGTCGTGGTCGACCGGCACACGCACGCGGCGGACGACCGGAGGACCCGACCACGCGAGGCCGAACTCCTCGGCGTTCTCGTGGAACAGGGAGAACTCGTCGTAGGCCATCGGCCGAGGCTAGAGGAGAAGGCACTCGAGGAGCTGTGGTCGGGTCGGCGGGTGCCCGGAATGCGATTCGACGGCGCAGGGACCGTACGATTCCGGTTCGCATGCGGCGCGACTCGTTCACCCTGACCCCGGGCGCCTACCGACGCATCACGTTGGTGGCGGCGATCCTGGTCGCGATCATCATCGTCACCGGCGCGGCCGTCCGCCTGACCAACTCCGGGCTCGGCTGCCCGTCGTGGCCGAACTGCTCGGCGGGCCGCCTCACCCCCCACACTGCGAACGACTCGCACGCCATGATCGAGTTCGTCAACCGGACGTTCACCGGACTCGTGTCGATCGCGGTCATCGTCGCGGTGCTCGGCGCGTTCCTCCGTCGCCCCCGTCGGCGCGATCTGCTCTGGCTCTCCGCGGGTCTCGTGGTGGGGGTGATCGGTCAGATCGTGCTCGGCGGGATCACCGTGCTCGTCGACCTGCACCCGGCCGCCGTCATGTCGCACTTCCTGCTGTCGATGCTGTTGCTCGCCGACGCCATCGTGCTGCATCACCGCGCGGGCCTGCCCGACGCGACGGTGGAACGGCGAGCGGTCGGCGACGGTCTCGTGACGTTCGGTCGGGTGCTGGTGGTACTCGTTTCCGTGGTCGTGGTGACCGGAACGGTCGTGACCAACACCGGTCCGCACGCGGGCGACAAGGAGGCCAAGCGCTTCGGCTTCTACCTCCCCGAAGTCGCTCGGGTGCACGGTGTCGCCGTGATGATCTTCCTCGCCGCGACGCTCGGCCTGCTCTACGTCGCCTACCGCACCGGTGCGCTCGCCCGACTGCAACGGGCGATCACGGTCCTTCTCGTGTTGCTCGTGGCCCAGGCCGCGGTGGGGTACACCCAGTACTTCACCGGGGTGCCGCCGCTGCTCGTCGGGATCCACGTCGCCGGGGCGGTCGCGGTGTTCACCGCGACCGTCGCGCTCGTCCTCCGGATGTACGACGCGACGCCCGTGGCGACACCCGATCCACCCGGTCCCGCGAGGGTGCAGGTCCCGGCGTAGCCCGGTCGGTGGGTCAGGCGGGGAGGGTCGCGACGCGCTCGGCTCGGCGCGCCGCGACGCGCTTGGCGACCTTGCCGAGGCGCTCGATGAACGCGAGGACGCGCACCCGGGCCTCTTCGGCTTCGGGACTGAGGCCTTCGAGCGTGTCGAGCTTCCAGTGCCGGAGCACGACCGGGACGAGGATCTGATCGTGGTGCTGCGCGAAGTCGTAGATTCCCGCGGCTGCGATGAGCTTGGCGTGGGCCTCGAAGTCGACGATCCCGGTGCCGGGCATCGCGAAGTTGCGCACCTGACGGTCGATCGCGAGCACCATCGTCGACGGATCGATCTCGAGCGCCGTCGACGCGAGGTCGCGGTAGAAGAGGTAGTGCAGGTTCTCGTCGGCGGCGACGCGCGACATGATCGCGGTGCCGGCCGGGTCGTCGATCTGCTGACCCGTGTTCCGATGGGCGATTCGGGTGGCGAGCTCCTGCAGCGAGACGTAGGTGAGTCCGTCGGCAGCCGACGCGCTGTCGGGCACGACGCCCCCACTCACCTGGTGCATGCGGGCCCGCTCGAGCGCGACAGGGTCGATGGCGCGGGTGACGGTGAGGTAGTCGCGGATGACGATGGCGTGGCGACCCTCTTCCGCGGTCCAGCGGCGGCTCCACTCCTGCCACGCCTCGGACAGACCGAAGCCGGTGATCGAGTGGTAGTAGTAAGGCAGGTTGTCCTCGGTGAGGATGTTCACGAGGAGCGCCGAGCGCACGGCCTCGGGCAGACCGGCGTCGTCGGGCGACCACTCCTCACCGTCGACGAAGTCGCGGCCCCGGCTGTACGGGACCAGCGAGTGGGGGAACCATTCCTTCGCGGTGTCGTAGTGCCGGGTGAGGAGCGCGCCCACGCTGGGGTCGAGCTCGAGCATGAGGGCATCCGATGCGGGGTCCATGCCTCCAGCCTACCTCCCGGTCGGTAGGGAGGGGGTGACCGGGGTCGAGAAATCCGAGAACCGGTCGAGACAGGGGCGGGTGGGGCTCCCGTGCCGTATGTTCACCGGAGACCGTCGGCAGAAGCCGCCGCGGGTACGGGCGAAAGGGAGAGTTCACAATGCTGCTAGCCGACGACTTCGGAACGGGTCAGATCCTCTGGTCGATGATCTGGTTCTTCCTCTTCTTCATCTGGATCTGGATCCTCATCACCGTCTTTGCCGACATCTTCCGCAGCCACGATCTGTCGGGCTGGGGAAAGGCGCTCTGGACGATCTTCGTGATCTTCCTGCCGTACCTCGGCGTGTTCGTCTACCTGATCGCGCGTGGTCACAAGATGCACGAGCACGCGATCGAGGCCGCGCAGGCCCAGGATCAGGCGGCCAAGGAGTACATCCGCCAGGCGGCGGGTACCGCCTCGTCTGGTTCGAGCGCGGCCGACGAGCTGCACCGGCTCGCCGACCTCAAGGACCGCGGCGTGATCGACGACTCCGAGTTCCAGAAGATGAAGGCCAAGATCGTCAACTGACCGCCGCACGTGACCGATCCGTTGGTGCGATTGCGCCCCCTCGGGGGGGGCCAATCGCACCAACGTGATCGCGTGTGACACGCTCCCGGCGTGGAGACGCACCTCGTCGA
>JBBQMI010000245.1:0-4112 GCA_038328825.1 Acidimicrobiia bacterium
CCCCTGGACCGCGATCCCCGAGATCGTCGACGCGGCCCTCCAGGAGGGTGTCGGGAACGTCGATGACGTTGCCGGCGTTCTGGAAGCAGACCGGGTGGCCCGCGAGCGGGCCGAGAAGTACATCGCGAACCGGTTGGACGGCGTGAACCGTTCGGATCGCGTGGATCGCACGGAGGGCGTGGGTTGAAGGATCCCCTGGAGACAGACGAACGGGTCGAGACCCGCTCCGCGATATGGGTCGCGGCGCTGGTCGTGGCGACGCTCGTCCTCATCGTGCTCGTCAGACCGTCGCTGGCCGTGACCATCGCGCTCATCGTCGGACTCATCTTCACCGTGATGCTCCACGAGGCCGGCCACATGATCGTGGCGAAGAAGTCGGGGATGAAGGTCACCGAGTTCTTCGTCGGCTTCGGTCCCCGGATCTGGTCGTTCCGCCGGGGCGAGACCGAGTACGGGATCAAGGCCATTCCGGCCGGTGGCTACGTCCGGATCATCGGGATGAACAGCATCGAAGAGGTCGATCCCGAAGACGAAGCCCGCACGTACCGTGCGGCCTCGTTCCCGAAGCGCCTGGCCACCATCCTCGCCGGCATCGGCGTGAACCTCACGATCGCGTTCGTCCTGATCTTCTTCGTGCTCCTTCGCGTCGGCGAGACCACCACCACGTCGGTGGTGAGCGAGGTCTCGCGGGGCCTCCCCGCGGCCGAAGCGGGTATCCGCACGGGTGACCGGCTCGTGTCGATCGACGGCGTGCCCGTCGACTCGATCACCGACGTCAAGGCCCAGATCGGCGACCGCGCCGACGAGCCGACCGACCTCGTGGTGGAAACCAACGGCACCGAGCGGAGGGTCCGGCTCACGCCCGTCGCGCGTAGCAAGAGCGACGCGAGCGCTCTCATCGGCGTGGTCGGAACCGATCAGCAACGCCAGCTCGGGCTCGTCGGCTCGTTGACCGGATCGGTCGTGAAGATGTGGGAGGGGACGCGGGCGACCGGCCAGGGCATCGCCCGGATCTTCTCGCCGTCGGGCGTCAAGCAGCAGGTCTCCGACGTCACCCGGACGGGTCCGCAACCGCAGGCGCCGGCCGGCGTGAACGTCGAACGGCCCCGCTCCGTGATCGGGATCGTCAGCATCGGCGACCAGATCGTCGGCGGCGACATCTGGACGCTCCTGCTCCTGGTCGCGACGATCAACCTGTTCCTCGCCCTCTTCAACCTCATCCCGCTGCTCCCGTTCGACGGCGGACACGCGGTGATCGCGATCTACGAGGCGATCGCGACGAAGGTGAAGGGGAGCCGCGTCCAGGTCGACTACCGCCGCCTCGTCCCGCTCACGGCGATGGTCCTCGCGGTGTTGCTCGTGTTCGGCGTCTCGACGATGTTCCTCGACATCCGCGAGATCATCACCGGATCTTGATGGGCAGGACTCGGGTCGGCGACCGTCTCCGGTCGTAGAATGAACTCGATGTTCGAGCGTCGCAAGACCCGTCAGCTGCTGGTCGGGCACCCACCCGGGCCGAGCGTCGCCGTCGGTGGCGACGCGCCGGTGTCGGTGCAGTCGATGACCACCACCAAGACCGCCGACGTCGACGGCACGCTCGCGCAGATCTACGCGCTCGCCGGCGCGGGTTGCGACATCGTGCGCTGCACCTGCAACGAGGAGGAGGCGGCGGAGGGGCTCGCGCAGATCGTGCCGCGCTCGCCGGTGCCGATCGTCGCCGACATCCACTTCCAGCACCAGCTCGCCCTCGCCGCGATGGAAGCCGGCGTGCACGCGCTGCGCCTCAACCCGGGCAACATCCGCAAGCCCGAGCACATCAAGCTCGTGGCGCGCGAGGCCAAGGACCGCGGTCTGCCGATCCGCATCGGCGTGAACGCCGGGAGCCTCGATCCCGAGATCGCGGCCCGCCACGGCGGCGCCACCCCTGAAGCGCTCGTCGAATCGGCGATGCGCGAGCTCGCGTACTTCGCCGAGGTCGACTTCGACGACGTGAAGATCTCCGTCAAAGCGTCGAACGTCAAGCTGATGATCGAGGCGTACCGGATGCTCAGCGAGGCCACCGATCACCCGCTGCACCTCGGCGTCACCGAGGCCGGGCCGCCCCCGAACGGGCTGGTGAAGTCGACCGCCGGAATCGGCTCGCTCCTCGCCGAGGGCATCGGCGACACGATCCGGTACTCACTCACCGCCGATCCCGTCGAGGAGGTGCGCGCCGGGCGCACCCTGCTCGAGTCCCTCGGGCTGCGCGAACGCAAGGGCCTCGATCTCATCGCCTGCCCGAGCTGCGGCCGCGCCGAGGTCGACGTGATCCGTGTCGCAAAGGAAGCCCAGGACGCGTTGTCGGATCGCAACATCCCGTTGCAGGTCGCGGTCATGGGCTGTGTCGTGAACGGTCCGGGTGAGGCCCGCGAGGCCGACCTCGGCATCGCTGCGGGCAAGGGCAAGGGCCACCTGTTCGTGAAGGGCAAGGTCGTGCGCGTCGTCCCCGAGGCGGAGATGGTCGCCGCGCTCGTGCACGAGGCCGAGCGGATCGTCGCCGAAGGGTTCGACGCCGTCCTCGCCGACGCCGACGAGGGTGCCGAATCCGAGGCCGCCGCCACCCGCGCCGAGCTCCTCCGGGACCAGGGCACCGACGTCAACGAGACCGCGGTCAAGATCGGCAAGATCCGCGACCTCACCGACTGATCTCGCTTTGGCGTCGAAAAACCCTCAGTGCTGAGGGGTTTGCGACGCCAAAGCACCTCGGCCGGGGTCAGCCGCGGTTGGTTCTCAGGTCTCGGAGGCGGGCGCGCCAGCCGGTGGCGGTGGCGGCGTCGAGACGTTCGCGGTGCAGGGCGTCGGTGAGGTGATCGTCGATCGGGGTGAGTGCCCCACGCCCGACGATCCACGCGAGGAGGAAGTCGGCGAGCGCGGGGTTGCGGGGGAGCACCGGGCCGTGGAGGTAGGTGCCGACGAGCCGTTCGGCCAACACGCCGTCGGCCTCGCCGATCCCGTTGCCGCCGCCGACGCTCACGGAGCCGAGTGGTCGGACGCCGGGACCGAGCGTGGTGCGGCCCGAGTGGTTCTCGAACCCGGTGACCGACGGGAGTCCGGTCGCGGGCTCGGGGTGCACGACGACCTCGCCGATGAGGCGCGGCGACGCGCCGACGGTGCGCATGTCGACGAGCCCGAGGCCGTCGAGCATCTCGCCGTCGCCGGTCTGGTAGCTCGCCCCGATGAGTTGGAACCCCGCGCACACCGCGAACACGACCGCACCGGCCGCCTGCGCGCGTGCGAGCGCGTCCGCCGACGCGCGCATGCGCGCCGAGGCCAGCGACTGCGGATCGTCTTCGCCGCCGCCGAAGAGGTACAGGTCGAGGGAGTCGGGGAGCGGCTCGTCGGCCGCGATCTCCACGAGCTCGGCCGGGATCCCGCGCCGCCGGCAGCGCTCGACGAGCACCACCGCGTTCCCGCGGTCGCCGTACGTCCCGAGCAGCTCGGGGTAGACGAGCCCGACGCGGACCGTGGATTCCGATGCACGCGGCGCGTTCATCGCAGTCGCCGGGTCAATGCGGTGAACTGCGTGTACGACGCGACGATGTCGACCTCGGGCCCGTCGACCTGCGCGGCCGCCGCGATCGGGTCGGCTTCCACGACGCAGTCGACGCCGTCGTAGTCGAGCCGTACCGCGACGTCGAGCGAGCGTTCGCCCGACGCCGCGACGGTGCGGCCCCGGAGGCGCTCGAACGGCGCGTCCCACAGCCACGAGGTGTCGCGCCCGTCGGCCACATGCGCGTTGACTGCGAGCACCACGCCGTTGTCGCGCTGGTCGAGCCACGCGAGCACCTCGCTCCACCCGGCCGGGTTCTTCGCGAGCAGCACCCGCGCCGGGCGGCCGTCGGCGAGCCGGTAGGTCGCGTAGCGGCCGGAGACGGTCGTCACCGACGACGCGGCCGACGCGGCGACGTCGGGATCGACACCGAGCTCCATGGCCGCGGCGATCGCGAGCGCGGCGTTGAGCACGTTCCAGCGCCCGGGCAGCGCGAGGTCGATCGCGACCGAACGCTCCCCGAGGTGCAGGGTGTCGCCCACGAGGCGGTTTGTGGCCACGGGCTCGGCGAAGCCGCAGGAGC
>JBBQMI010000246.1:0-4098 GCA_038328825.1 Acidimicrobiia bacterium
CCGATGATCACGGCATCCACGCCTTCGCCGACGACGCCCGACACGGTGGCCGCCGCGAGCAGCAGCCACAGCAACGGGCTGTTGAGCTGGCGGCTGAGCACGCGCCACACGTCGGCATGGTGCGACCGCACCGCGTTCGGCCCGAACCGCTCCACGCGCTCGGCCACTTCCGAGGTCGTGAGCCCACCCGGCCGCGAGTCGAGCAACTCGAGCACGCGGTCCGACGTCAGTGCCCCCGCCACCTGGACCGAGGGCGCTCCCATCCCGGTCCGCGAGACCTCGTCGGGGGCTCGCTCGGCCGCCATCAACCCTCTTCCGGTCGTGTCTGTACGGACCGCAGGCTAGGAGACTCAGCCTGGTTTCGACGCAAGCTCGAACGGATCCGACGCCCTTAGGGATGCACGGGTTGCTCCGCCTCGAAGCGGCCGAGGCCGTAGTCACCGGCGATCGTGGTGCGGTGCATGGTCCTCGCGTGTTCGGGCTGCATCCCCGACACCGAGTGGAGCACCCGCCAGTTGTCCCAGAGGACCATGTCGGTCGGCTGCCAACGGTGGAAGTAGCTCATGTCCTTCGCGGCCTCGACGATCTCGTCGCACACTGCGGCGAGCAGTGCCTCGCCGTCGCCGCCCTCTCGCCCCTCGATGCCCTTTGCCATCCAGGGCGAGACGTGCAGGACCTTCTCGCCCGACCTCCGAGTCCAGACCGCGGGGTGCAGCGCCCGGGGCCGACCCTCGTACTCGATCATCACGTCGACCGCGCTCGGCGCCGGCTCGACTTCGACGAAACCTTCCGGCCGACCGAACCGGAGGTTCTCCATGATCACGTCCATCGCGTAGATCACGGTCTCCCCCTCGATCTGATCTCGCAGGTCGGGCGATATCGCGTCGTAGAGGGCGATGCCGTCGACGAAGCCGGTCAGGCCGCCGTCGGGTGGAACTTCGACGGCGCGCAGCACGCCGGCACGGTTGAGCTGGTCGTTGTAGCAGTGGTCGAAATGCCACGGCAGCCACGTCGACAGCAGCTGATCTCCGAGTCGGACCATGCCGGGCTGGTTCGGCTCATGGCGCATCTCGATGACACCGAGCATGTCGTCGCCCCCGGCTCGAGCCACCGCCTTGCTCGGGTGGTCCTTGAGCGGCCCGATGACATTGCTGAGCGCGACCTGCATTTTCGGCGTCGGCTCGACGTTCTCGAAGATCAAGAGCCCATGTTCTTCGAAGGCATCGTTGATGTTCGCTCGCAGGCCCTGGTCGCGGAGGTCGTGATGGGTGACACCACTGACGCGAGCGCCAAACGGGACGTCTTCGCGGATCGGCCGAACGGTCATGGTGGTCATCGTCTGCTCCTAACGGCTTTCGCTGATGGTCCGCTCGGACCATTCGACGAGCTGGGGGACGAGCCGCGGCCAGCGCACGAAGAGCGACCCCACCTGCTCGACGGAGGCGCGACGCTCGTTCCACTCCTCGTCTTCCCACGGTGGCTCGACGAGCTCGGCACCCGGGAGCCCCGCAGCAAGCGCTTCGGAGGTCGCGCGGGTGTGCGACATGTCGGACACTCCGCTGCGGAACACGAGAATCGGGACGCCGAGAGAGGCTACGTCGGCGTCTTCGAGCCCGGGGACGAGCGCGTCGTCGCAGGGGCAGTAGGCCACCATCCATCGGTCCATCACGTCGAGGAACTCCTGGCGGTCGATCGAGAGGAAGCGCGCACGGTTCGCCGGGTTGCGTTCCTGCACTTCCTGCCACTGGTCGAGCTCGACGACGGCTTCCATCCCTCCGTGCCACGCGGCGTCGGCCGACGGCATGCAGTAGTAGTTGGCCAGCTGGTGCAACCCCGGGACGCCGCCACTGATCCACCACATCGCCACTCCCGCGGTGACGTCGGGGTTCCGACAGGCGGCGATGAGCGAGACCCGGGCACCGCCCGAACCACCGGCGATCACCGCGGGGCCGAGATCGAGATGGCGGAGGAGCGCGCCGAGCGCCGCGGCTTGCACCTCCGACTCCGACGCGCCGCGGAACACGACAGACGACGCACCGCAGTTCGGGCGATCCCAGGTCAGGACCTGCTTGCCTCGATCGGCCAGCGCGCGCGCCATCTCGGGGAGTCCACCGACCTCCTTGGTGAAGCGCCCGCCCGGCGTCAGCACCCAGGGTTGCCCCTCACCGACCAGCGAGTAGGCGATCTCGATCCCATCCAGCTCGGCTACCGGCATGCGGACACTCCCCCGTGCGCTTCCTCCTTCTACCACCCACCACGGATGAGCCTGAACCTGCCAGGCTCGGGTCACGCGATGGGACGCTGAGTGTCAACGTCACTTGACACAATGACAAGTGGCCTTTACGTTGTCTGCATGACGAACTCTGGTCGCGACCGAAAGAGCATCAGCGATGTGGCCCGTGATCGTGCCGCCGTTCGAGACGTGGTGCCGGGCGTCGCCGCGTTGGTCGCGCTCCAGGTGAGCTTGATCATGTTGGACCCCGACGGCCGTGCGAGCGCGTGGAACCTGGTCTGGTGCCTCCTCCCGGTCGTTCCCGCTGCGTGGTTGGTCTGGTCGCAGCTGAGGGGCCTTCGTCGCGCCGACGAGTTCCAGCGCGTGCTGCAGCTCGAAGCCATGGCGATCGGGTTCGCCACCATGATGCTGTTGTCCTTCGCGGGGGGCTTGCTCGACGCTGCCGGGATCGGCAGCGCCCGCCAGTCGCTCCAGGTCACCTTCATCGCGGGCACCGTGGCGTGGGTCGCCGCGTTGACGATCAAGACGCTCCGAGCGCGGTGAGGAATCAGCTGCGCGAGTTGCGGGCCGCGCGGCGCTGGAGCCAGGCAGATCTGGCCGACCGCCTCGACGTATCACGACAGACCGTCAATGCCATCGAGACGGGGCGGTACGACCCGAGCCTGCCGCTCGCGTTCAAGATCGCCGAGGTCTTCGGCGACCGGATCGAATCACTCTTCTTTCCGACCGGGGACCCGAACGATCAGGGCTGAGTGGTGCCCGAGTCCGGCCACATATTCATGTGCGGACCCTTGTCAGTGCTGTACAACACGATCGTGTTGTCGGCGAGGCCCTGCGATTCGTGGTGAGCGGACCGGTGTCCTCGATGCGTCCGTCGGTGTAGCTGTGGATCACGCCGCGAGGTCCGAAGCACGTTCATGTCCGCGCCTGTTCGAGTGCCACGGTGAGCACGTCGTCGAGACCGATCGATCGAGCGGCTTCGAGGAGCGATCCGGTGTCGAGCGGGTGCGTCGTTCGTAGTATCCCGACCACGTCGCGCCACTGCCGGTCCGAGGTCCACCCCCCTCTGCGGTACCAGTCGAGCTTGCGCAGCACCTGGACCTCGGGTGAGGTCACCCAGATACCGGTCGCGATTCCGGGAATCGCGACGTTGATCCGTCGATCGATCTGCATCTGGTCGAGCAGCCCGTCGCCGAGGACGAACAGATCGACCTTGAGTCCCGCGGTGACGTCGACCAGGTTGAAGGACGCGTTCGCTTCGATCGCTGCTCGAGCAGCCTCGACCGGAACGTAGAAGTCGGCCTCCGCTCGCTCGAGGAGCTCGATCCCCTGATCCGGGGCGAGCCGGATCGCAATGTCGACATCGACGGTCGAGCGCGGCTCCCCGAACAGCGAGCTTGCCATCGATCCGCCGAGCGCGTACGGAATGTCGAGCTCGTCGAGGAGATGCGCGACCTGGCGAACCAGATCGAGGGGTCCCTTCGTCACGTGCCCGCAAGTGCTCCGGCGAACGCGGCATCGGCGAGCGCTGCGCCATAGCGCCGACGAGCCAGCTCGTGGCAGACCTGGATCTCGGTGAAGTCGGGATGACGCTCGGCGACGTCGGCTCGGGCGAGCCGCTCGACGTCGAAGCACAGTTGTTCGATCAACCCGATCCGTTCGGTGAGATCCATCGACCGCCAGCGCTCGACAAGGATCGAATACACGAGCAGATCGGTGTCGACCGGAACGGAGGTGTGAGGCATCAACTCACGCTACCGCCGAGCTGTGACGGCAACGCCTCTGCCCGAGTCCCGACTCCGCGTAGTGAGTGGGCGACCGACGCGCAGGCGCGGCTCGAGCCCGGTGGGCTGTTTCGCGTGGTG
>JBBQMI010000247.1:0-4088 GCA_038328825.1 Acidimicrobiia bacterium
GCCGATGGAGCCGAACGGTGTGCTCGTCGAGCACGATGCCGAGACGGGCGGGATCAAGGTGTGGGTGCCGACCCAGGCTCCGTTCGGCGTGCGCGATCCGCTCGCGGAGGCGATCGGCGTCGCGCCCGACAAGGTTCGCGTTGTCGCGCCCATGGTCGGCGGTGGCTTCGGCGCCAAGACCGGGCTCTACCCGGAGTTCGTCGTCGCGGCCCGACTCGCCATCGACCTGGACCTTCCGGTGAAGTGGACCGAGACGCGCTCCGAGAACATGGTCGCGATGACCCAGGGCCGGGCCCAGATCCAGTACGTCGAGATGGGGCTCATGCGCGACGGCACGATCACGGGCTTGCGGGTTCGCATCGTCGCCGACGGCGGGGCCTACCCCGCGGTGGGCGCGTTCCTGCCGTTCCTCACCCGTTCGATGTCGCAGGGCGTCTACAAGATCCCGAAGGTCCAGTTCAACTCGAAGTCGGCGGCCACGAACACGACCGCAACGGCCGCGTACCGCGGCGCGGGACGACCCGAGGCCACGAACATGCTCGAGCGCATCATCGACATGGCCGCGGTGGAGCTCGGCATCGATCCGGTCGAGATCCGCAAACGGAACCTGCTGCCGCCCGAAGCCTTCCCGCTCACCACGGTCACCGGCTCGAACTACGACGTCGGCGAGTACGCGAAGGCGCTCGACGAAGCGACCCGCATCGCCGGGTACGACGACCTGCGCGCCGAACAGCGGGCCCGGCGCGAGCGAGGCGACGTGAAGCAGCTCGGGATCGGGCTGTGCACCTACGTCGAGGTCACTGCCGGGGGGTTGTTCTCCGAGTACGGCGCGATCGAGGTCGAATCGGATGGGAGCGTGAAGGCCACGGTCGGCACGTCGTCGCACGGCCAGGGTCACGAGACGTCGTTCAAGATGGTCGTCTCGGAGCTGCTGGGTGTCCCTATGGACCAGGTGCGCGTCGTCCAGTCCGACACGGCACTCGTGCCGCGCGGCACCGGGACGATGGGATCCCGGTCGCTGCAGATCGGCGGGAGCGCGCTCTACAAGGCGTCGGAAGCCGTGCTCGAGAAGGCCCGGACGCTCGCCGCGCACCTCCTCGAGGCCAACGTCGACGACGTTGTGCTCCACGACGGCGGTCGGGTCGGTGTCGCCGGCGTTCCCGCCCGGGCCCTCAGCTGGGCCGAGCTGTCGCTCGCCGCGAGTGATCCGGCGAAGTTGCCGCCGAACATGGAACCCGGGCTCGCCCAGGCGCTCGACTTCAACCAGGGCGAGGCGACCTATCCGTTCGGTGCGCACGTCGCGGTCGTCGAGGTCGACACCGAGACCGGTCGGGTGGAGTTGCTTCGTCACGTCGCCGTCGACGACTGCGGACGCATCCTGAACCCCCTCCTCGTGCGGGGCCAACAGCACGGTGGGATCGCGCAGGGAATCGCGCAGGCTCTCTACGAGGGCGTCGCGTACGACGACGACGGGAACCCGCTCACCGGCAACCTCATGGATTACGCGATGCCGAGTGCGGCGGAGTTCCCGACGTTCGAGGCGTCGAACACGGAGACGCCGACGCCGCTCAACCCACTCGGCGCGAAGGGCATCGGGGAGTCGGGAACGATCGGCTCGACGCCGGCCGTGCAGAACGCGGTCGTCGACGCGGTGAGTCATCTCGGTGTCCGCCACATCGACATGCCCCTCAGTGCGATGCGGGTGTGGCAGGCGATCGCCGCGGCGCGGGCATGACCACGGCGTTCGCGTCGCCGACGCTCCGACTCACTGACGACCAGTACGCGATCGTGGTCGGCCACTGCTACGACAGCCTCCCCGACGAAGCGTGCGGACTGCTCGCCGGTCCGATGATCGGCGGTGTGCCCACCGGCGTGATCAGCGCCGTGTACCCCTGCCGCAACGCCGACGCGTCGGCCCGGACCTACACCGTCGACGGGCGCGACTATCTGCGGGCGACCCGCGACGCCGAGAGCCAGGGTCACGAGATCGTCGGCGTTTGGCACTCCCACACCCACACCGATGCGTATCCGTCGTCGACCGACGTGCGCCAGGCTGTGGATCCCGCCTGGTTGTACGTGCTCGTCTCGCTGCGCGACGGCGCCCCGGTCCTGCGCTCGTACCGGATCCAGGGCGACGCGGTGGCCGAGGTCGCGGTGGCCCTGGTCGGCTGACCGCACCCGGGCGGTAGCCTCCGGCACGTGGAGCGAACGGACCGAGACCGGCCGACGGGCAGCTCCCGACCCGGCGAGTGAGCGGAGCAGTTCCAGATGACGATGCGTATCGACATCCCGGCCGACCGCGACCCGATCATGTACGTGTGGGGGGAGATGGTCCCCGGGATCGGCCCGGCCGCGGCTGCGTTCTCGGGCGCGGTGTACGAGAGCTCGACGCTGCCCCTCCGTGAGTTCGAAGCGGCGCGGCTCCGCATCGCACAGGTGAACGGATGCGTCCTGTGTCTCGACTGGCGCACCGATCGCGCGGGGGAGACCGTCGACGACGCCTTCGCCGCGAGGGTCGCCGAATGGCGAGAGAGCGAAGGCCTCTCGGTGCGCGAGCGGCTGGCCGCGGAGTACGCGGAGCGGTTCGCCGTCGCCCACCACGACCTCGACGACGCGTTCTGGCTCCGGATGCGGGCGGAGTTCACCGACGCCGAGATCGTCGAGCTCTCGATGTGCCTCGGCTCGTGGATCGCGTTCGGCCGCCTCAACCGGGTCTTCGGGATCGACGAGGCCTGCACGATCCCCTCGTCGGTCGCCGCTCGTCATGCGTCCGACTGACGATTCCGGCTACGCAACGCGCGGCTACCTCGGGGCGATCTGGGTCAGCTCGCGCGCTCCGCGCGCCTTGGACCCGTAGTTCTACGCGTACTGTCTGATCCGCAGAACACCGCTATGCGCACTCTGTAGCCTTTGTGTCGTGATCGTCGGGCGATCCTCCGAGTGTCGGGAGATCCTGCGCCTGCGCGAGGCGGCCGAGTCCGGGCGCGGTGCGACGAGGGTCCTGACCGGTGCGCCAGGAATCGGGAAGACCGCGCTGCTCGATTGGGCCGCCGAACACGCCGGGATCTCGCGGGTGGTCGCGGTCGAGTGCCGTGAGCCCGATCGCCGTCACCCGTTCGCCTTCCTCGACGCCCTCGTCGCCTCGCTCGGCGGCGAATCGCACGCCACGCCGGCCGAGCATGCTGACGCTCTCCGCGTGGTGCTCGACCAGACCGCGGCGCATCATCGCTCCGAGGCCGATCTCGGCGCCGCGCTCCTTTCGGCGCTCGTTGCGGCCGGCCGTACCGGACCGCTCCTGCTGCTCGTCGATGGAGCGCAGTGGACCGACGACGCCTCACGTGCGGTCCTTGCGTTCGTCGCGCCGCAGCTCGCGAGCACGCCGGTGCTGCTGCTGCTCGCAGCGCGGGATTGCGATCCGGACGGCCTCGGGACCCGGCTGCCGACGCTCGAGGTCGCCGGTCTCTCGCCGCTCGACGCGGCGCTGCTCCTCGGCGGCGCCGTCGGGACCAGAGTCGCGGAGGAGCTGTGCCACGAGACTGACGGCAACCCGCTCGCGCTGCTCGAGATCTCAGGTCACCTCACGCCGGAACAGCGGCGGGGCGACGCGCCCCTCGATCCGAACCCGCCGATCGGTGACGTGCTCCGCCGCGGCTTCCTCGCCTCGGCAGCGTCGTTCGGCCTTGGCGAATCGCGGTTCCTGCTGCTGGCATCCACCGACTCCGGTCTCGACCACGACGTGCTGGGTCGCGCCGCCCGACAGTGGGGGATCGACTCCGACGCCGTCGATCGGGTCATCGATGCCGGGCTGGTGCTCGTCGACCGATCCGGGATGGTGCGCTTGGCGCACCCCCTCCTTCGCGTCGCGGTGTACCAGGATGCCGCCGCCGACGATCGTCGCCGCGCCCACGCGATCGTCGCCGAAGCGCTCCTCAGTGATTCGTTCGTCGACGATGCGACACCCGACGCGGCCGCCACGGAACGACGGGCCCGCCACCTCGCGGCCGCGGCCGACGGACCGGACCAGACGGCCGCGGACGCGCTCGCCGCGGTGGCCCGGATCCGGACCACCCCGGTCACCGCGGCCGAGC
>JBBQMI010000248.1:0-4087 GCA_038328825.1 Acidimicrobiia bacterium
GACGCGGGAGCAACTGCGTGGTGAGATCGGCATCGCGCCGCGTCAACGCCGTGAGCAGTGCATCGTCGAGCGGTTCGATCCCGTCGAGGGCACGTGCGACGTACGAGAAGAGCACGAGCGCACTGTTCTCGGTGGGAGTGACCGACACCCACGCGAACGGCCGCGGATCGGAGGCCGCCCACTCCGCGAGCAACGTGGTCTTGCCGTAGCCCGTCGGTGCCGACACCACGACAAACGGCGGCGCGCCGGCGGCGCTCAGTCGGGCGACGAGCCCGGGCCGCGGCACCATGCCGGAGCGCAGCTCAGGAACAGTGAGCTGAAGGTCGAACGGCGCGAAGGTAGCGAGCCGAGCCCGGAGCTCGACCGGTTGCTCGGGCTCACACGCAGGTCCGTCGTGCGCTCCGACGATCGTGTCTGCCCGCACCATGTCGACAGTGTGGCACGGCGGAATGGACCGCCTCTGGGCCGCGCGCGCGATCAGGCGTGGTCGAGCAATCCCAGTCCCGCGAGCAGGTCGACCTCGTCCCAGTAGTGACGGAACGCCGAGATCTGATCGCCGTCGAACGCCGCTACCGTGACCCCACGCAGCGAGAGTCGCCGACCCGTCGGTTCGATCACGGGTCCATCGTCGTCGTCGCCGATCGGGAACGGACCGGAGTGGACGGCCGAAGCGATCCACTCGACACACGCCTGATCCCCGGAGACGTCGAGAGGATTGACCGCGATCTCCACGTCGGAGAAAGCGTCCTCCCGCTCCTCGAGCTCGATGGCGAGCTCCTCCCGCGACGAGATCATGACCGCGGGCGTCGACCCGGTGACGTCGCGCGTGAACAGCTCCTCGATGCTCGACACGTCGCCGGTCACGGTCGCCTCGACCGCCCGGATGAGCGTCGCTGCACGCGTGTCGTTCGTCGCCATCGTCACACCCCCAGCAGCTTGGCTTTGGCCGCGGTGAACTCCTCGTCGGTGAGCGCGCCCGAACAGTGAAGCGATGCGAGCCGCTCGAGCTCCGACGTCGAGTCGGTCGAGGCCGGCGGCGCGGCGGCCGGTGCCTGCTGCTGCGTGGCGTCGTAGGCGGCCTGGGCCTGCCCGTTGTAGCCGTCTTGCGCCTCGTAGCGCGTGCCGGCCTGGTACGCCACGGTTCCCACCGCCGCGCCCGCCGCCAACCGCCTCAGCGGCCGTCTCCTGCGGAACAAGAGTCCCATCTCTGCCTCCTCGCCGTCGGGTGGCCGGCCGGGCCACTGCCATTCAGACACAGCGGCCGGCGGGTGGCATCACCCAGAACGGACGAGTTCGAGCACGGGCCGTCGGGTCACGCGGCAACCCCCGCGGGATCGACCGCGAGGACGCCCTCCTTGATCGCGACGAGCACGGCCTCGTAGTCGCGCTGGTTCTGCTCGGCGTACGCGTCGGCGAAGGCGGCGAGCGCCCGGTCGAACACGTCGCCCGAGCCGAGGTACTCCGCGATCGCGATCCGATCGCCCGACCGCGCGTGACCGCGCGCGAGCGTGGAGCCGCAGAGGTACGCGTACGTGCTCATCACTTCGGGTTCCATGAGCTCGATCTGCGGCGAGAGCTTCCCGTCCCACATCTGGCGGACGTAGAAGTCGCGGGTGCTCCCGTCGGGCATGTCGGGACGGTCCCACCCGAGGAAGATGTCGCTCGCCGACTGCATGAGCCGTTGACCCTCCACGACGCGGCGACCGTGGTTCTCGTAGGTGCTCTTCCCGAGGAAGGGCTCGAGCACCGACGCCTCGGCCTCCTTGATCTGGAGGAAGAGCGGGTCGGCGTCGTCGCGGCCGAGCATGAGCGCGATCCAGCACCGGGTGCCGACGCTCCCCACGCCCACGACCTTGCGGGCGAAGTCGACGAGCTCGAACTCCTCGAGCAGGTGACGCCGGTCGGGTTGGAGGCTCTGGCGGTAGCCACGGAACCAGCCGTGGAGCTGCTCGCGGACAGCCCGGGCCGCATCCGCCGGCATGAGGTCCTCGAGCCGATCGATCAACGGAGGGTCTCCGGCGATCCGGATGTCGCCGTCGACGCGTTCCGTGAGCTTGGCGAAGGCCTTGAGGCTGTCCTTGCCGCGCGCCTTGGTGAGGTTCCGCTGGAACCGCTTCACCGCCGCCTGGGGCACGCTGGCGCGGAGGCGATCGAACACCTCGACGTCGTCGAGACGCGTGTACCAGAGGTCGAGGTTGCGGGTCGACGCGAAGGTGCGCATCGCCTCCCGGTACGAACGACCCACGTCGAGCACGATCCGCTTCCGCGCCTTCTTGTCGAACTCGCGGGCCCGCGCCGCGATCTCGAAGCTCGCGGCGAGTCGCTTCACGTCCCACTCCCACGGTCCGGGAAGGGTCTCGTCGAAGTCGTTGACGTCGAACACCATCGCCCGGTCGGGCGCGGCGAACCCGCCGAAGTTCGCGAGGTGGGCGTCGCCACAACACTGCACGATCAGACCGGAGTTCGGCGTGGTGGCGAGATCGGCGGCCATGACGGCCGCGGCACCGCGGTAGAACGCGAACGGCGACGCCGTCATCCGCGCATGCCGGATGGGGACGAGATCGGGGACCCGGGTCAGCGCCTGCTCCTGGAGCACCTCGACCGGGCCGCGTCGGTCGGAGGGCGGCTCCCAACCGGCGTGGCTCGCTCGCGGCACCGCGGCGCGCGCCGCTTTCCCGCTCGCGGCTCGTGCTGCGGGTTCGGGGTGCTCGACCACGCGGGGTGCAGCCATCTCGGGTCCTCTCCACGGGTCTCCACCAATCGGTACCCACGATCGTGACATGCCGTCGGGACGCGCACGTCATCCGATCGGGATGAGGCATGCCTCCGAGATCATCCGATCTGGCGGGTGCGGACACCTTCCGCGGCAGATAGCGTGCTCCGGGTGACGGGCCCTACCGAGACGGCATCTCCCGAGACGCCGCCGTCCGACGCGCTCGACACCGTCCCGTTACCCGCCGACGCGGGCGTACCCGAGCGGCGGCCGGGAGACATCGGCCGGTTCGCGATCGGCGTCATCGGCTTCGTGGTCGCCGGGCTCTGGGCCCAAACTCGGAACAACGTCGACGCGAACCTCTTCACCGTCGTCAACGACCTCCCGAACGCGCTCGACGGCCTGGCGCACGTCTTCGCGTTCCTCGGCTCGATCTGGTTCGTCGGCATCATCGTCGTCGTCCTGCTCCTCGCCCGCTGGTTCCCGGCCGCGCGAGACACCGCCATCGCCGCGGGCGGAGCCTGGCTCATCGCTCTCGGCTGCAACGAGCTCTTCGGGACTCGCAGCGCCAGTTCACTCGGCATCACCGTCCGCAGCGGTAGCGGACCCGCGTTCCCCGCCGCGACCGCGGCGGTGGCCGCCGCGCTGGCGGTCGCGCTGGCTCCCTACCTGATCCGACCGCTCCGCCGCGCCGCGTGGCTGGTCGTGATCCTCGTTTCCCTTGCGGCGATGTACCTCGGGGCCGGCCTCGGTTCCGATGTTCTCGGCGGACTCTTCCTCGGACTCGCGGCGGGTGCGCTCGTCCACGCGGTGTTCGGCGCCCCCGGCGGACGGCCGTCGCCGGCCGAGATCCGCGACGCCCTCGACCAGCTCGGCTTCTCAGTCGCGGGGATCCGGTCGTCGGCGATCGACGTCACGCGCGCGACGTTCATGGACGTCGACCCCACCTCCGGCACGCAGGCCCGGGTCGTCGCGCTCGGTCGCGACCCGCGCGACGCGCAGTACGCCGAGAAGCTCTGGCACAAGCTGATGTACAAGGAGCCGGGACTTCCCGTGTTCGGGAGCCGGCTCCAGCAGGTCGAACACATCGCGTACTCGCTCATGGTCGCCGACAAGGCCGGGGTGCGGGTCCCCACCGTGCTGCAGACCGGTCTCGCCGGCCCCGACGCCGCGTTGCTCGTGACCGACGCGCCGCCCGGCCGAACCCTCTCCGAGCTCGACGAGTTGAGCGACGTGTTGCTCGAGGAGATGTGGGCCGAGCTCGCCAAGCTGCACGCGGCCGGGATCGCGCACGGCAACCTGGAACCCGACCGGATCCTTTTTGACGACGCCGGTCGCGTCGGCTTCGTCGACCTCGCATCGGCCCAGATCACA
>JBBQMI010000249.1:0-4081 GCA_038328825.1 Acidimicrobiia bacterium
CGCGACGACGTGCACATCCACGGCGAGAACTTTCGCTCGCCGACCTCGCTCCCAGTCCTGTTCGGGTAGCTTCGCTCGGTGCCATTGATCCCGCGTCACATAGAACTCACCATCGTCATGGGCGGAGCGGGCGTCACGCACTTCACGGCGCCCCAGTTCTACGACCCCATCGTGCCGAAGTGGATGCCGGGCAAGGCCCGCACGTGGGTCTACGCGAGCGGTGCCGTCGAGCTGACCTGCGCAGTGCTGCTGCTCGTGCCGAAGACGCGCAAGCTCGGCGGCGCGCTGAGCTTCGTCACGCTCCTCGGGGTGTTCCCCGCGAACATCCAGTCGGCCATCGACGGGGGGATCGAGGGCGCCAAACCGCCGTTCGACTCCGCGCCCGCCGCCATCGCCCGGCTGCCCTTCCAGGTGCCGCTGCTCATGGTCGCGTGGAAGGTCGCGAAGGGTCGTTAACGGATCTCGGCGCTGAGCGGGGAACCGGCATCCGGGAGCGGATGACGGAACAACGCCGCCGCGTTCTCGTGGCCGATCTTGGCGACGACATCGGCTGGGAGTCGGCCGAACACCCGGTCGAAGACCGCCTGCGAGTCGGGCCACGTCCCGTCGCCGTGGGGGTAGTCGGTCTCGAACATGACGCGGTCGACGCCGATCGTCTCGAGGGTGGTGAGCGTCGACGGGTCGTCGATGGTGCAGAACCAGAAGTTGCGGTGCAGGACCTCGGCCGGGCGCAGATCACCGGGGAACCAGCTGCCGTATCCCGATCGGTCGACGATGTTCTCGAGTCGGTCGTGGAGCATCGCGACCCAACCGATGCCCCCTTCGCTCATCGCGATCTTCACGTCGGGGAAGCGCACCGGCGCGCCCGACCACAGCCACTCGGTGCACGCGGTCAGCGACAGCTGCCCGAACAACGTCGCCGCGAGCGGGACCATGGGCGCGTCGGCAGGCATGTCGACGACACCGGTCGAACCGACGTGCAGACAGATCACCGTCTCCGTCTCGGCGCACGCGGCGATGATCGGGTCCCACCAGCCCGAGAAGATGCTCGGCATCCCGATGCGGTGCGGTTGCTCGGGGAGCGTCACCGCGGTGAAGCCGCGGGCCGCGTTGCGCCGGATCTCGGCCGCGCCGAGCTCCGCGTCGCCGAGGAACGTGATGCCCATCGGGACGACGCGGTCGGGGTGGGGCGAGTACCACTCGTCGAAGAACCAGTCGTTCCACGCGCGCGTGACCGCGAGCCCGAGTTCGGGGTCGGAACACCGCGAGAACACCGACCCGCAGAAGCCCGTGATCTGCGAGGGGAAGTTCACCGACGCCCAGATGCCGTTGAGGTCCATGTCGTGGATGCGCGCGTCGATCTCGAAGCATCCGGGGCGCATCTCGTCGAAGCGCGTCGGCTCGATGAGCCAGTCCTCACGGGCCCGACCGACGACCGCGTTGATGCCGACCTGAAAGAAGATCTGGTCGTCGAACTCCCACACCTCGTGACCCTCGACGGTCTCGACGACGCGTGGCGCGAGTGGCTGGAATCGCGTCGGCAGGCGCCCGTCGAACATCCCGGGTGGTTCGACGAGATGGTCGTCGACCGAGATGAGCGTGTGGAGCACGGGCCGGGGTTCGGGGTCGGGCAGCAGCCCGTGCAGCTCGCTCTTGCGCCAGTGCAGCGATCTCCGGCCGTCGGTGCTCACGCGCCGAGGGTAGCGTGAGGGGGTGCGTCCGTCCGTTTTCGCCCGAGCCGCGCTCGCGCTCGTGCTCCTCGTCGGGCTCGGCGTCGGGCTCGTCGCGTGCGGAGGCGACGACAGCGCGGTGAAACCTCCGCCCCCGGCCACCGACGTCGAGACCGCGTCACAGGCGGCGTGCTCGTTGATGACTCCCGCCGACGCGACGACGCTGTTCGGCGTACCCGCGCAGCCGAAGGTCGACGACCAGCCGGCGAGCGTCGCGTCGCAGTGCATCTACGCGTCGGCCGGCCTCGACGGTCAGCTGGTGCAGTTCCGCATCTTCGACAACGAGCGCTACTACTCGAAGGCGCTCGTCGCAGACGGGAAACCGGTGACCGGACTCGGCCGGAAGGCCTACATCGACACCCAGGGACCCGGCGGCATCGTCGACCTCCAGTGGGTCAACGACGGGCACGTCTACGCGTTGGCGTACTCGATCGTCGGTGGCGACGCCGCAACCCGCGCGTCTGAGCTCGAGCTGCTCGCCCGGACCATCGACGACCGCCTGTAGGGTCGAGACCGACGTCAGGAGAGAGGGAACCGGTGGCGCTTTCGATCGAGATCAACCGCGAAGTCTGCATGGGCTCGGGCAACTGCTCGTTCTGGGCCCCCGGTGTGTTCGACCTCGACGACGACGGGATCGCGATCCTCGTCGACATCGAGGCGGCACCCGAGGAGAAGATCGTCCTCGCGGCCCAAGGCTGCCCGACCCAGGCGATCACCCTGGTGAAGGACGGCGAGAAGCTCGCCGGGTCGTAACGGCGGGATCCTCGTGGCTGAACGCCTCCCCGCCGCCCGGACCCGAGACCGGCGTGACCGCCTGGTCCGCACCGCGCGGGCGAACCTCCGCCGCCGGTTCGCCCGCCAGCCCATCGCGTTCGCACTCAGCGGTGGCGGCTCGCAGGGCAGCTTCGAAGTCGGGGTGCTGCGGTACCTCTACGACGATCTGAAGGTCCGACCCGCGATCCTCTGCGGCAGTTCCGTGGGCGCGATCCTCGCGGCGAAGCTCGCCGAGGGCGACGACGAAGCCACCGGTCGGCGTGCCATCGACGACCTCGAGGGGATCTGGCGCGGCCTGCGGGGCAACGACGACATGTGGCTCACCGAACCCTGGCTCGACAAGCTGCGGTCGCAGGCCGCGTGGGCGTCGTCCCTCCGAGGTCGCGCGGCCGAGAACGGCACCGCCGGCAGCCAGACCCGCGTGGTCCTACGCATGCTGGGTGAGCTCGTCCGCAACCCGCCCGAGGCCGACGGCACCCTCGAAGCGCTCCGGCAGGCCATGCGGGCGAAGTCGTTGCTGCGGATGGATCCGGTGCGGTCGATCATCGAGACCCGGCTCGACACCGACCGCATCGTGGCGTCGGGTATCGCACTCCGGGTGGGCGCGGTGAGTCTCGAGACCGGGGAGCTGCGCTACTTCACCGAGACCGGCGAGGTCTGCAGCCGCGACGGTGCCCCGCTCGACGTCCCCGCGGTGCCGCTGCGCGAGGCGGTGCTCGCCTCGGCATCGATTCCGGTGATCTTCCCGCCGACCGAGCTGAACGGGGAGCATTTCGTCGACGGCGGCGTCCGCGAGATCCTCCCGCTCGAGCTCGCGTTCAGCCGATTGGGTGCCGGCCACATCTTCGCGGTGGTGGCATCGGCGCTCGGGGTCGAACCGGCCGACGACTACGGCGATCGGGGCCTGCTCGACGTCGCCCGCCGGGTTGCGTCCGACATCGCCCCCGACGAGACCCTCCGCAAGGAGATGACCCCGCCGCGGGGATGGGGTCGCAAGGTCACGGTCATCGCGCCCGAGTTCGACGTGCATGACGCGCTCACCATCGACCCGGAGCTGATCGCCACCTCGATCGACTACGGGTACATGCGGGCCGCCGACGTGCTGCTCGGCCTCAGTGACGAGCATGCGGGCCTCAGTGCCGAGATCGCCCGTACCCGCGTGCGCATCCGGGCCGCGCACGGACCGGTGCCCGGGTTCGCGGAGCCTCCGGTCGAACCGATCCCGGCCGAGGAAGCCGACGCGGTGGTGGCGTGGGAGACGGCCCGACTCCACGAGCTGATCGAGGCGCGCCGCGCCGCGGGTGCCCCGCTCCCACCGGGCGACTGCGAGCCCGTCAGCGCACCGTTCTCGGCCCCCCGTCCGGTCGAACCGGCCGAGCGATCGCAATGATGCTCGTCCCGACCGGGAGGGCGACCCCCGCGCGCAGTACGAGCAGCCGCTCGATCGACGTGAGCACGAGCGCGGTCCGGTCGACCAGCGTGGAGGCGACGTCGAGGCCGAGCTCGGCCCGACCTGTGGAACGCAACCGGCGTTGCACCCACACCGGCAACGCGAGCCACGAGAACACGTGGCTGCA